>JAEZKS010000063.1 GCA_023436075.1 Methanobacteriota archaeon | reverse complement strand
CTCTCATAGCATCGTAGTCCACAGGCACACAACGCGCGAACATATCCGGGTTCGAGTTGGGCGAAGAGAAGCCTCGGACTCGCCGGTCGCCTTTGGTGACTTTGTCGATGATGCTGTCGAACTTCCGCCCGTCCCGGCCAATGTGGCCGATCTGCAGGCCGTAAGGGTCCTTGCCCACCCGTGCTGAGGTGATCGTCATGAGCACATCCGGCTCCGCCCTGACTGCTTCGAGGGCTATGCGTTCAGCGTACTCCGTCGTCGTCTTTTTCTCCTGCAATAGCAGCACCGGCTTTCCGCCAAGTGATTTCGTCGCCTCGTAGAGCGCCTTCGCGATGGAAAAGACTGCTTCTTCAGGGTTGGTCAGAATGAGCGCTTCCTCGCCTTCCCTGATGCCGACCACATCGGTCAGTGCGATCTTTGCCGCATGATCCAGCTTTGACATGGTGCTCCGCTTCTAATCATACCTCGATATCCATATCAACATGATCGCCGACGTCAATCCCGTTCGCCGCGCACAGCCCGCCGTTCACTTCCAGCACGTACCGGCATGGACCCGACGACGCGATAATGTCCCGGCTCAGTGGCGTCGCGTTCTCGTGTATGTTGATGATCGTCAGGTCACTCGCGATGAAGATCATGTCCAGCGGAATCAAAGTGTTATCCATCCAGAAATAGCGCGGCTCATCGTCTTCGAAAACGAACAGCATGCCGGCATCCTGCGGGAGCGAGGCACGGTTCATTAGGCCATAACGCCACTCGTCTGGCGAGTCAGCGATCTCGACGTTGATATGCATCGCCTCGCCGTTGTCGATCATGAGATCCACGACAGAGCTATTCGACATGGGAGTACCGAGCGGGTTAGTACTGCTCCCTTTCCAGTCCACGACCAATGCCAGCGCGACTATGGCCAGGAGAATGATAAGAGTTGCCGGGATTGCGACGGACAGTCTGTTCATGGCTAAATGTAAGCTGACTGATCATTTAAATTTCGCGTTTATATTTCGCGTTTCTCACCTTTGCTCGTACGCCATGCCGCCCATGTCACGTAGGCCTGTCGGAGCTGGCTTTCGTCGAGCACGGGACGGACGCCTTTCCATCGCTCTTCGAGGAACGATTCCTGTGAAGGCGCATGTTTTGAACAGCGTAGCCCCTGGCATGTGCCGAAGCCGAGACGATTGTATTTGCTGAGGTCCATCCCCCGGAGGAAGTCCATCTCGACGATGCGCTTTCCGGCGCTCTCGCACCTGCATTCGATACCATCCGCGGAGTCTTGCCTGATGTCGGGCAACTTCGTCGTCATCGTCCGACAGGAGCCGCGCTCGCCCATGACTTTCATGACCGCATCGGAAGCCCGCTCGGCGATCAGGCGGTACGTAGTCAGCTTGCCGCCGGCGACGGTCAGCACGCCGCCGGACTCGCTGATGCAAAAGTCCCGGGAGAGTTCCCTGCCTTCGCCAGTGCCCAGCAGAGGGCGGATGCCCGAGAACGCCCTGATGATGCGCACGCCTTCCATCGCGGGCAATAGTGCGACGGCCTCCCGCATCAGCCGCCGGTACTCGTCTCGAGTCGACACCGAGTCATCAGATCGCGAAGAAGTCGTACCTATGAGCGAAGTGCTGTGGCCGGGAACGATGATGTCTCCGTCGGAAGGCATTCGCATGTGACTGATCACTGCATGACAGACCCGGCGCTCGGTCACCAGTATCGTGCCCTTGTCAGGCTGGACTGCCGGCGCATCCATGCCCGATTGTCGCAGGAGTCCTGCACACTCGTGCCCTGTAGCGTTGATGATAACGTCGGCCTTCAGCGATTGCCCGTCGTCGAGCCGCACTATGCCATCGCTCAGGCTTACCACAGCGCGGCCGCAAATGATCTCCGCGCCGTTCTGTCGGGCATCATACAGGTTGGACAGTGTAAGCAGGAACGGGTCCACGGCGGCGTCATCTGTGCGGAAACAGCGGAGCGCCTCCGGGTTCGGGGACTCGGAAGCGTCGATCTCTTCGATCGCCACCCCTGCGCCCTGACATGCGGGCAAGAGCAGGTCTCCATATTCGGCGTCCTTTTCAGTCACTGCAAGCGAGAACCCGCCAGTATCTTCGATGCAGTGAGGGGCCATTCGTTTCAGGATGGGGCCTTCAGTGGCGCATTCTGCCGCAGCCTTCAGGTCCCTGACTGCGTAGCGCGCCCCGGAGTGCAGGAGGCCGTGACAGCGCCCGGTGGCGCCGGCAGCCGGAACCTGGCGCTCAATCAGCGTGACATCAACCCCTCTCAGCGTGAGGTCGCGCACGATGCCTGCGCCGACGATGCCACCCCCGGCCACGATAACCCGACCCATGGGTAGAAAGTAGATCGGCCGGTACAGATAAACTTTTTGAGCCTTCGCAGGATGCGCGCTCACTCCGCGACCATAAAACGTTTTATCAATTAATAAAATGACAGAAGCAGCATTATTCAAAGCAAAGCGTGGGATTAATATAAATATTGTTTTATAATATGTTACTTTGTACATCATTCCTTACCTAGACCCCCCATGGCAAGGACAATAGATGACGCGGAGAACATGAGGACACCGTTCTGTTACTATCAGCGTTGGTGTCCTCATCGCCTCCCTTTTTAATTGAACCTGCACGAGCCGTCACCGGTAAAAATCGTCTGCCATAGATACAGTATCGTTCGCAGCTAAAAGAACTTATTTAACGTTCTGCTGTTTAATAAATAATGTGCGGGTGAGATAAATGAAAGGAAAAACTGTAGGGATCATAGTGGTCGTCTGCCTGGTTGCGATCGTCTTGCTGATGGCCGCATTCGTCACGACGAGAAACGGCGACGATGACATCAATGAGACGATCGAGAAAACGCTCGTCAGCACCAACCTGACATACTATAGCATTGCAGGCAAGCCTTTGAACTATACCATCGGGACGAATGACATCGTGAGCATCGAGCCGACGACCTATGAAGGCTCGGAAGCATGGAAGGTGCGGGTCGGCCAGGGCCTTTCCTGGGATCTGACTATGGATGCAAACGGCACGAAAGTGCTGCACGTCAATCAGCTCTTCCAGACGTAAAATTCTTTTTGGACATTGCCGGTTATAACTGCGCCTTAAGTGGATAATATTTATATCATTGATATTATATAATCAACAGTGACACAGAGGGGGGTGCTTATGAGAATGATTAGACTATTTGTCGCACTGGCAGTTCTGGCTGTCGTGCTGGTCATGCCTGCAGGAGCACAATTTTTCGGGCCGGCGATCGCGTCGCCCACAGGGGGATATGCCCCCGGTTTCTCGGAATCGGTCTCATGGACAAGTGGCGTCGGTGCCGCGGCAAGCACGGACGCGGTCTTCAATAGCATCGTGAGTCCGTTCGGCGGACCGTTCTTCGGGTTCGGGCCGTTCGGAGGCGCCGCAGAGACGGGCATCGGCAGCAACTTCGGTGCAGAGAACTCAGCCATGGGCACGTTCACCCGGACGACGTCCTTCGGGCTCGGGCAGCCGGATGGGCTGGCTTTCGGCATACCTGTCCCGGGGCCGGGCGGATTGATCTATTGCTGAAAGTATGGCGGGGAACAATGTTCCCTGCTCATTTTTAGAACTATCTGGGCAGTGCTCCTGATAATTGGTATAGTCTGACTTTTATTTGCCTGATTATTAAAAATGCGGCCTGCACAATATTTTTTTACTATTAATATCATAGCTATTATTTACCGGGCCGTTGATCGGGGGACACACAGGTTTGAGGCTGAAGATCGATTTTAGCAGCACATCCGTGCAACTGCTGGTGCTGGTGCTCATCATCACCATCGTCCCTATCATCATCCTCTCTTACATCAACGATCAGGCCCTGACCGAGAACAATGAAAAATACATGAGTGAAAAAGTCAACGATGCCTCGTTCATGGTTACCCATGTGTATAATGAAAAAATGAAGAACGACCACACCGAGGCGATCCTGTTGAGTCATGACCTGAGCCTGATATCAGGTATCAAGTCGGGTAATCGGACGCTCGTCAAATCAATCGTGGACAGCTATTTCTCCGACGCTCCGATCAACTACATTGTCACTGTGGTCGATAGCAACGGCACCGTCATCGCCCGATCTGCCACGGAAGAGTACGGCGATGTGACAACCAACGAAAGGCTGCTTACGGCCCTTCAGGGCAACGGGTCCTCGGTAACTGATGTGCTGCCAGAAGGTGTCATTATTGCCAACAAGCTCCGAGACCAGGTCAGTGCGACTGGGATGACAGGAGGCCTGTCGTTGATCAATACCGAGCCAATCCGTGATAAGAACCAGACTATCATAGGCGCCATCAGCATCTCCGAAGTGCTGAACGATAACTTCGACATCGTGGACATGATCACCAACCAGACAGGCGTATATTGCACGATTTTCCAGAATGACACGCGGATCGCCACTACGCTGATGGATGCTGAAAACAGGCGCATAGTAGGCACGAAAGCCCTGCCTGAGATTGCGATACCTGTGTTATTCGAAGATCGGACAGTTACAGGCACCTACAAGATCAATAACAAAACGCTGTTCACGCACTACACGCCCATCGACAACGATCGCGGCGAAACCGTGGGCATGCTGTTCGTGGGCTACGATGCCGAACCAGGGTACCAGCAGCTGAACCAGATGCGACAGCAGGCAGTAATTACCGCAATTGTCGCATCAGTCATCTTCGTGATCATCGGCTACCTGCTGGTGCAGACGATCACCAGGCCGATCAAAAGGATCGTATCCATCGCAAACAGCATCGCCGCAGGGAACCTCGACACGCCCGTCGAGACCGGGGCCAGCGGTGGCGAGATCGGGGAGCTCTCGATCGCCATCCGTCAGATGGTCGGCTACATGGTTTCCAACATCAAGGAGCGCATCAACTACAACGAGGCAGTCCTCAAGGGAATCTCCGACCCGATGCTCATCATAGATCGCGAAGGCCGTGTCACATTCTTCAACGAGCATGCGTCGGCGCTCACAGGCTTCTCCTCCGCCGAAGCCATCGGCCAGTCCATCGTGGACGTGACACATTCCAGCGAGACCGGCGGCATTCGAGAGAGCATCCGGAAGTATGAGGTCAGGGACTTCGAGGACACGATCATCACCAAGAAAGGTCAGATGGCCATCGTCCGTGGCAGCAGCGCGCCCCTGAAGGACGCAGACGGAAAAGCGATCGGGACGATCCTGTTGCTGCATGACATCACCAAAGAACGGGAAGCAGACGAGAGGATCAAAGCATCGCTGAAAGAGAAAGAGGTGCTGCTCAAGGAGATCCACCACCGTGTCAAGAACAACCTGCAGATCATCTCCAGCCTGCTCAGCCTTCAATCCGGGACCATCGACCCGGACCACACGCATATGCTCCGGGAGAGCCAGAACAGGATCAGGTCCATGGCCATGATTCACGAGAAGCTATATCGTTCCAGAGACCTCTCCCACATAGACTTCGCCGACTATGTCAACAGCCTGATCGCCTCGCTGGCCCGGTCGTACCTGTCAGCGGACGACAAGGTGAAGATCGGAGCCGACGTCCATGACATACATCTGGACATCGATCAGGCGATTCCATGCGGCCTGATCATCAACGAGCTGGTCTCCAACTCGCTGAAATATGCCTTCAAGGATGGCAGGACGGGCGTGGTGCACATCAGCCTCTCAAAATGCGACAATACCTATACCCTGATTGTCAGCGACAACGGGACAGGGCTGCCACCAGAGATCGATTTCCGCAACACGCCCTCACTGGGGCTGCAACTAGTCAACACACTGGTGAGCCAGATCGAAGGAACCGTCGATCTGACAGGAAACTCCGGGACGACCTTCCGGATTACTTTCCGTGAATAGTGCGAGAGAGCCGCCTTTTCGTTCTGCCCGCCTCTATCGGCTTAAAGTCATTCCGGTTGTGTAATTATCCAAAATGGAGATTATATTTATTTGTTTTAAGGCGTATCTAACAAGAGCGGTCGGGAAGTGATCGAAATCATCATGCGGGAATGGTTATCGACGGTTTCCATTACAGGCAAGCATACGGCAACTGTCGTCATCGGCCCGGGACACGAGGGATGAGATGGACGTTCAGCTCACCGTTTTTTCGTTGGTCTTCGCGACTG
>JAEZKS010000297.1 GCA_023436075.1 Methanobacteriota archaeon | reverse complement strand
TTTATATGTCCTCTGTGCGTCCTCTGGAGCCTCTGTGACCTCTGTGTTGAAGCTCGGAGACCTCTCGCAAACCTCTGGAGCCTGCAATTCGTGCATTATTACGGGGATGCTGTCGGCTTCCCGGGTCGTCCGCCGCTGTACTTTTCCAGGAACTCCGCAGCCATCTCGCACGCTTTCAGCACCTTATCCGGGCCGATGCTGGGCACTCCGCAGGAGACGACGTGCATTCTCTTCGTACCGGGCGTCACCTTCGTATCGTCCGAGTCACGGTACGGATAGACGGCGATCAGTCGTTCCTCGTCGCAGATGACCACCTGATTAGCCTGCAATATGATTGGCTCCTTCATGCCGATGCCGCGGAAACGCTCTCCGTCCATAGCCATGCGCATCGTCAGATCGCCCTGCAGCCGATCCGCATCAAAGGCGGCGATGGGCACGCCTGACAGCGCCGATGCGAGGTTGTAGGCGTCCACCGCCGTATTGATCGTCGGCAGCGGCTTATCGGCCAGGATACGGCGTACCAGCGCCTCGGAGGCCGGCCGTGTCTTCGTCGGGTCGATGCCGACACGCCAGAAGAAGTCCCGGTAGGCACGGTAGCCCGGGTCGTCCTTCACGTTCTCGATGGTATGTGCCGACCGGATGAGGGCGTATGCCTCAGGCTTGAACGCCTCCAGGGTTGCAGAAGTTGCTTTGATCTCCAGGTCGTCAACGATCCCCTCGGTCACGCAGAGGCCAGGAAAGCGGTCGAGAATACCTTCGAACTTCATCAGACGAGAAATGAGGCACTCCCTATTGAATCTTTTTGTACTGCGCGTAGCTTTAACACGAAAACACGAATGTTTTTGGATTGCACTAAAATCACTAAAGGCACAAAGGACACGGTTAAGGCACTAAAGTCACGAAAACACGAATTCAAGGTCACTAAAGTCTCTAAGGCCTCCAAGTTTAAAGCACTAATAAAGTCACTAAAATCACCAAACCACCAAAACGATGAAACCCATTCGTTTCTATCTGTTGAAATGGCGATTTATCAATAGCTTATCAATAGCTTATACAACAAGACGTTGTAATGCCGGCGTTGGTGCCTTTTGTGCCTTTTGTGACTTATTCGTGTTTTAAGCTTGGTGGTGTTCGTAGGTTTAGTGACCTTAAATTCGTGTCCTTTGTGCCTTTAGTGATTTTAGTGAAAATCTAAAAAGAATTTAGTGTTTTTGTGTTGAAACAACGAGATCTAAAACCCAGGTATAAGATCAAGGGTTGACCTTGGCGTCCAGAATGCTCAGCATGTGGCCGAGCATCTCCGGGTTCGGGAACAGGATCACATACCCGTCGAAGCTGCGCTGCTCGTCCGACAGGTCCGTGCGGAACACGATGGCGTCGTCGGCGATCATGCCGATCTCGATGAGCGAGCTCTGGATGATGGCGCTGACCATGTCGTATACAAAGCTCGGTGGCGACGGCAGGATCACGGTGTCCAGGAGCCCTGCCATCGCATCGCAGAACGACGAGGCCAGGATGTTGCCGACTTCCATGATAGCAGACTGCTCGACTTCGCCGATGGATGAAGTCGTGCCCATGGGCTGGCCCATCAGTGTGTCCACGATGTTGGCCGCACTGCGCTCTGAGAACATCGTGTAAAGGTAACCCATGTTCCGGTCGCCGTCCCTGATGTTCAGCAGCAGCCCGACTGCCCTGTCATTGCTGACCATGGCCGGGATGTTGCCGATGTGCTCGACAGATATGGCCGGGACCGTGATCTGGATATCGCGCCCGACCAGTTGCGAAAGCGAAGTGGCAGCGTGAGATGTGCCGATGTTGCCAAGCTCCCTGAGCGCGTCGATCCGGAACTCAGTGAGTTCCAGAGAGCTGTCTGAGCTAATCATGGCGTTATCCGCAGGCCCAATGGTCGCCGCTCCCGCGGGAGCCACAACCGCTGTCTGTTCACACTCTGCCGTCTTTCCGCCGGCTATCGTCGATATCTTCTTCAGGTCCATGATAATGATCATCCTGTCAGATAGTTTTGCAATTCCCCTGTAAAAGCTGTCTCTGCCTGCCCCGGTCGCGATCTGCGGCATGGGCTCGATGGCGGCGGAGGGAATCGATTTCACCTCGCTCACTGTGTCCACGATCAGCCCGATCGGAGGGCGACAGTCTAGGATCAGCACGCGGGTCTCTTTATCATGTTCGCAGTGCGGGGCCCCGGTCAGGCTGCGAAGGCTCAGGAGTGGCACCACTTCGCCGCGAACATCAATAACGCCTTCGGTGTGCGTGGAAGCGCCTGGTATGGCCGTGATGTTGCTCAGCTTCATGATCTCGCGAACGTCACGGATGTCAGCTCCGTATGCCGATCCAGACGCTCCGAAGAGGACTGCCTGCAGGCCGTCTGTACTGTTACCCGTCACAATCTCACCATATGCTCTCCAGCCGATGCGGGAGCAGAATTTCTGTAAAAGTGTACTATCGACATGTATTATAGGCTTTTTGAGCCAAATTTTTAATTATAATCTGAGAATCACACAAATGCGAGAACGCCTGACAAAAAGCAATAAAAGAGATTGTGGCGAACGAGCCACTCAATGCATCGACTTCAGCACCTGTGCCACGTGCTCCCCGTCAGGAGTCAGGGCATAGCCGGCTTTTGTCTTTTTCACGATCTTTTTCGCGTCCATCTCCTTCAGTATCTTCTCAAGCATGATCCTGGGGATGCGCGACAGCTTTTCAAGCTGCTCGGGAGACTCGCCGCCCTTGCTCAGCGCCTCGATCACCTGTCTCCGCCGGACGTTTCCGCTGACGAATCCTACGAGTTCCTCTGCTTCTGCCATTCTATCACCATAGTGACATACGGTCTCAATACTCAAAAGACTTTTCCGTTCGGGCAAGCCTGGCGTCATTTACTCCTCTGCGTGTATGCGTTGTAATCACGAAAACACGAAACTACTTTTTAGTTTTTTAAATATCTAAGGGAATTAAAACTCTATTAAAACGCTAACTGGACGAAATCACGGTTAAAAAGCGAAATGTTCTAAAGCACAGTTTTTAAAGCACTAATTAAAGCAGAAACGGTACGAAGACACCAAAATGGTCAATTGTCGCTATAACAATTTCTGGTCATCATATAACCGTTCTCTGACCAATGGTTCCTGATCAACTAGGGTACGATGATGCTTCGTTTGGTGTCTTCACACATTTTGAGCTTTAATTACTGCCTTAAAAAATGCCGTGTTTTCGTCCGTTTAGAGATTTAACCGTGCTTTAATACATTTCGAGCTTTAAAATCAAAAAAGTAGTTTTCGTGCTTTCATGTGAAACGATGCAAAGCCCCGGAGATCTGTAGGCGCCCGTTCCCTGCCTTATCGCTGTCAATCCTGATATGCATAAGCAAAAACTATATTGCCGTGACCGTGGCATAATACCATTTTGGCGGGCTAGCCCGGGTGATTAGGCGTCACTTGTGACTCGAAATCGTCTTCATGCGAGGGGCGAAGCCTGACGAAGGCGCTTCTGATGCATGGAGGCCTTACCGCTCTACGTTGAAGATCCGTCCTGCTTGGTTAGCGGTGGTAAATCGCCGTGCTGGAGAGCACGCTGACTGCCTTAATTGCGGGGACCGGCACAGGCCCGGAAGGGAGCATGCTAACCGTGGACAACTGACGCTTGCAGGGGCACGGGTCGGAGGAAAGCGATAAGATAACTTACCATGTGCGGGATCGTCGACGATCAGGTGTGCCTGCTACTTTACGCTTTACGGATCGTTAGATAACCTTTATCTTTTCCTCTTACGATGCCTGATAAAGGGCGTATCATGGATAGAGCACTTAAAATTTTCTGGAGAGCCCTGGGCTCTGGCTTGCTCGGAATAGGTGTTTTCGTTATCCTGTTGCTCATCATAAGCATGCTGCTCCCACGCAGGGACTATACAGACATCCCTGACGGCTTTGCCGTGGGTTTCCTCTTAATCCTCAACATAGCCATATCGATGTTCCTCTCTGGGGCCATCGCTATCTTTTTGACATACAAAGATGATTCGCCGCTGGAATATGTCCTCGCAGTCCCACTCTTTTCCGGGCTGGTCACCTCGATCCCGGCTCTGTTAATAGCTCTGGTCTTAGCGTTAGTCTCCATTGGCTTGTTCCTGATCTCGCTTATCGTTATCCTGATCTGCCTGCTCATCGCCGAGGCAGGCGGGCTTGTAGTCTACATCTTCCTTTATTTTGTGCGTGGCCCGGGAAGACCGGCAACGTCACGATAGTGAGATAAGTTTCAAGCTGCTCACGGCTCATCTTTAAGCCTGTTACAGCGCTTCTTATGATGGCGATTATATATGATTGACGAAACGCAGGCAAAAGTCGACGGCCTCAAGCTGGTCAGCCGGTCGAAGGCTGCAACGCTTGGCACCATGGGAAAAGACGGCTTTCCGGAAATCCGCGCGATGCTAAAGTCAGATAACGATGGTCTGAAAACGATCTGGTTCAGCACCAACACGTCTTCCCGGAAGGTCGGGCAGATCCAGGCCAACCCACGGGCATGTATCTATTTCGTAGACAACGCTCATTTCAAAGGATTGCGACTGATCGGCAACGCCGAGATTTTGCTCGACCCGGAGAGCAAACACAAGTTGTGGCAGCCATGGTTCGCACAGTACTACAAAGGCCCGGAAGACCCGGATTATGCCATAGTCCGGTTCACGACAAGTTATGGGTACTACTACAGTCGGTTCCAGAACGTCGAGATCAAGCCTTGATCGGATTGGTGCTCAATAGCTGTTTGTTATTAAAACTCTATACGTACCTATGAATAGACTGATTTAAGGATGTGCAAGCGGTCGCCCGATAAACTTAAGGCTTACGGCGTCCTATGGCAATGTCATGTCTTCCGTATTCCCCGCGCCGATCCTGGCGCTTCCCGAGGCCGACGTGCCGGTCAAAGGCGCGAAAGCATACCTTTCCCAGGGCGACGGCCACCAGGTCATCTATATGCACTTCAGCGAGGACGTCGACCTCCTCGAACACGCGCATAAGGCCCAGGGGGGCATCATCGTCGACGGCAGGGTCGACCTCGACATCGGCGGCGTCCTGCGGACCTATAAGAAAGGAGATAATTACTTCGTCCCCGACGGCGTGAAGCATCATGGCCACATCTACGCGGGCTTGGTGGTCGTGGAATATTTCGACCAGGCCGACCGGTACAAAGCGAAAGTAAAATAACTGAAAACCAGGCAACCGGATGGCTTAAGATATACGCAGCATCCTGCCCCGGGAATCACGATCTCCCTTTGCCGGGCATTTTAACAAGAGAGCCCTTCGGCTTGGTTTCACGCGCGAGGCTGCCGACCTGGCAGTCAATGATTTCTTTTAGTTTTTCCAGACTATTGATCTCATAGTCTGGTTTCACCATTGAAGGCCGGTCAAAGCGGTTGACATAGACGCTTTTTACGTGGGCCTCCTTCGCGGCCATCACGTCTGAGGCCGTGTCGCCGACGAACAGTACCTCGTCGAAACCCAGCTTCATGTCCATCACGCAGTAGATCAGCGGCAGCGGCGATGGCTTGAAGCCAGTGTCCTCGTTGCAGGAAATGATTGGATCGAAGTACCGGCGCATGCCGACCAGCTCCAGCAGCCTGGTGGTGTGGTCGAGCGAAGTATGAGTGACGATGCCCATGGGTACGTCAATCTTCTCCAATGTCAGCGCGTCAGGGTGGATGTATGTGTTTTTCAGCTTCTCATCCAGGCTCTCGAACTTGTTGAACGAGATCCAGAACTGGTCCGGATCGATGCCCCAGCGGGCGATCACCTCGTCCCTGGACATGGCGCCGACGGAGTACCAGAGTTCCCTGGCATGCTTCAGGCCGAGATCGTGGCCGATGTCGTTCCCCACCTGCTTGAGCATCGACTCCATGTAGCTATCGCTGTTGTCGATGATGGTGCCGTCGAGATCGAAAACGAGCCCCCTGATTTTCGTCATGTCGAGAATTAATCGAGATGTTGAGAAAATATACTTTCCGTTTGTGTTGAAGCTCGGAGACCTCGTGCAACCTCTGAGACCTCTAAGACATTAACGCGGCAGCATCGTTATCTTCGCCGTGCTGTCGTGCGATAACTTTTTACGGCATGCTCGCGTTGAGGTATCCGTATGACCGCCATGAAAGGAGTCCGTAAGTCGACGAGAAGACGACCGGCCGGCATCAGGATCGGCCGCTATGAGTTGCCGCCAGAGCTAACGATCTCCGTGATGCTGTCACTACTGTACGTTTGTTTCATCCTGGGCGGGTCATACGAGCGCGGCGACATTGTCGTCCAGATAGCCTACTTCGCGCTGTTCGGCGTGATCGTCTTCGTGTTCCGATCCACCCAGCAATATTATACGAAGCTGGCGTACGCATTTCTCGTGCTGGCGATCCTTCCGATGCTATGGTACGTAGTCGATTACCTCGGCTTCGCGCTGGCAACGCCCGATCTCAGCTGGTTCCTCCTGGTGGGCTTAGTCAGCCTCGTAGTGGGCACCGGGCTGGTCGCGGCCCTGCTATACATGGATAAGGGCAAGCTCTCTGACATTTACGTCCAGGCCGGAAACGTCAAGGAAGGCCTGAGGGCCGGCCTAACCACGCTCGGCGCGTCAGTCGCCCTGACTGCAGCATACGTCATTTTCCGCTCTGGCGCCACCGATCTGGCCAATCTTGCATTCGTCCTCGTCGGCCTGGTCGCATTCGCCGCCTGCTGCGCCATCGCGGAAGAATTGCTGTTCCGCGGAATGCTGTTGTCCCGCCTCCTGCCTCTGGCCGGAGAGAAGAGCGCCTTCGTGATACAGGCGTTCGCTTTCGGCGCATATGCGGCTACATTCCTTTACATGCTCAACCAGGATCCGCTGTATTCGGTTGCCACTTTCGTGGTCTGCGGGTTCGCGGGGTTGCTGCTGGCATGGATGACCGTGAAAAACAAAAGCCTGCTACCGGCCGTGCTGGCGCATGCGGGACTTTACCTGGTCATAGCGCTGCCGATCTTCGCCCAGTTCATCGTTTGAGGTTCCAGAGGTCTATGAGGTCGGCGAGAGGACACCGAGTTACAACTCTTCAGAGAGGTTTCAGAGGTTTCGAGAGGTCTCCGAGCTTCAACACAGAGATCACCGAGGGTACCGAGGTATCACAGAGGATTTTTAACAAACGGCAGAAACAAGCTATATTTTTTAAAGTCCTCTGTGTGTCCTCCGGAGCCTCTGTGACCTCTGTGTTGAAACTCGGAGACCTCTTGCAAACCTCAGAGACCTTTTAATCGTCATCTCGGTAGCTAGCTTTGGCCTCATCGTCCGGTATCTCTCCCAGCGGATGATAATAGAGGAAATGGTACACGAACTTCACGAAGATGACAAAAGAGCATAGCGCAAGAAGCGCAAACGGGATCGCCAGCAGCGGGTTGATCGGGTAGGAGAGGCCGATGCCCACCAGGCCTGCGACCGTGCCTAAGATCGCGAGCAGCCCGAGTAAGTTTGTGTATTTCAGCTTCATGGTACATCTCTCCGGTAACATCGGGCGCCTGTGTCGCCAGTATCATCATCTCGTCGGCCGCAGACATATGTTTTTGGGCCGGTCAGGCAGGCGCGATTGCAAAACGCTTTATTGTCAGGCGCCATACATAAAAGCGTTATGCTAACGGACATCATGCTGAAGTTCCAGATCGCGGACACGGGCGAGATATTCGGCGACCTGATGGGCTTCACCACGGAGATGGATTCGTTCCCCGGCGACGTGCGTCTCTCGATCGGGCACATAGAGATCGAGGTCAACGAGGTCTTCTATGACGTGTGCAGCCGCCGGCAGGTCATCGATGGCACCATCACGTGCATCGACGACGAGGACGCCCGCGAGATGAAGGCGGAGGTCGTTGACCGGCTGACCAATGCGAACTACACGATCTACGACATCGGCGCGCACGACGACGCAGACGCTGTCGATGTTGGACTCGACGACCTGTAGGCGTCCTGGCGTCAGCGAGCGGTGTTTATGTCAGGAAACGGCCCGGAAGGCCTCCGCGAAAAAGTCCTGGACTTCATCCGGGCAAAGAAAGGCCACATAGCGGACGAAGCAGAAGTGATCCGCCTGATCGAGTCAGAAGGTGGCTCATCCGGCCTTCTCGAAGAAATGGCCGGCGAAGGTGCTCTCTCCGTCGCCGACGGCAGCGTTTTTCTCTCCAGCGAGAGCTATCTGCCTAAGGTGCGCTGTCTAATCTGTGACCGGTATATCGATCGGAAAGACCTGGTTCCATTTTTCCGGGAGAAGCACTTTCCCTTCGTCAACTGGGGGTTCCATAAGGAATGCCTTGAAGGCGGCGCGCTCGAAGAGATGCTGGCCGCGGGCATGTTCCGCTTCGAGGACGGTGGCATATACCCGAACTACGAGTACGGCGAAGGCAAGAACCCCGTGACCATAGCGATCAAATACCTGCGCTCGGAAGATTTCCTCTACACACTCGAGCTAAAAAGCGACCAGGGCTGATGGCCATGGCGTGCAACCTCATTTATGACGACCGCCCGATGTCTGCGGCACAGCTATTCACGTATATCCGTCATCGCTACGGGGACATGAAAGCCTATTATCTGCTGGACAGAGACATCGTTGCCATTCCTTTGACAGCAGAACTTGAAGAAGCCGTCGCTGGCCTACGAGAGCTGGCCGCTCGGAAAGGGCTGGATTGCTGTGAGGTCAGCGCGGCATGGCCCGAGCTGGCGGGGGCCGGAACTGACGGGCATCGACGACGCGCAGGAGTTCCTGGTGATCTCCAAAATCAGCGGCAAATATTTGCAGCCCCGGTGACCTGGCAGTCTTTGCATGACCGTCTCTGCATCGACGTGATGAATGGCCGGGCAATCGTCGCATGCCATGCTCGATTTCTCATAGACGCGTGCGAGGCCGGCGCACGGGCCATCGTGTTATCGCTCAAGGTTCCCCTTGCACTCTTCCAAAACGATCCTTAAAATTGGTGTCTTCGGCACATGTGTTAGTGTCGAGATCCAGGGGGCTTTTGAAAAAGCTCCCCGGGAACCCTCAAAATTTTTAGTGCAGGGGACGAGATTCGAACTCGCGAAATCCTACGATACAGGACCCTGAATCCTGCGCCTTTGACCTGGCTTGGCAACCCCTGCGTGTTGAAAACGGTCATCTGTGGCCAGTGTGTCACAGCGAAGCCATTATACGCTTTACATAGTATTTAAATCTTTTCGGCGAAAAGAAAACGTCGTCTTCCGGCCGTGTTCAATAACTGCGCAGCCTCCCAACCAAAATTATATCTGTGCCCATGTTTCATTAATAGTTCGACAGAAGTTGCTTATCATGACCATAATGATCGCTCTGGCCGGAAAGCCCAATGCCGGGAAGTCCACTTTCTTCAAGGCGGCCACGCTCGCCGATGTGGAGATCGCCAACTATCCGTTCACGACTATCAAGCCGAACCTCGGCGTGTCGTACGTGCGGTCGAGGTGTCCCTCGGCCGAGCTCAAGGTCGACTGCACGAAGTGCACCAACGGAGAGCGGTTCACTCATATTGAGCTGCTGGACGTCGCGGGCCTGGTGCCGGAAGCGCACAAGGGCAAAGGCCTTGGCAACAAGTTCCTTGACGACATGCGCCAGGCACAGGCGGTTATCCACGTGATAGATGCATCCGGCGGCACCGACATCGAGGGCAACGTAGTGCCCGTCGGCTCTCATGACCCGTTGGATGACATCAAGTTCCTGGAGAACGAGATCACCATGTGGATGTTCGGCATCCTGAACAACAACTGGATGAAGATTGCCAAGAAGACTGGCGCCGCGGGCGGCGGGAAGCCTGAGGTCGCGCTGGCGGAGCAGTTCGCCGGACTGGGCATCGACGAGAACATGGTGCGGACGGCGATGCTCGAGCTGGGCATCGAGGGCAAGCCGCTGGTCAACTGGACCGAGGAGGACATGGTGAAGCTATCGGACACGATGCGTCGTGTCAGCAAGCCGCTGGTCATCGCGGCAAACAAGGCAGACATCGCTCCCCCGCAGTTCCTCGAAAAGCTCAAGGGCCTCGA
The DNA here is from genome assembly GCA_023436075.1 of Methanobacteriota archaeon. Classification (GTDB taxonomy): domain Archaea; phylum Halobacteriota; class Methanocellia; order Methanocellales; family Methanocellaceae; genus Methanocella_A. The sequence continues at coordinate 9,476 of JAEZKS010000297.1, read as the reverse complement.
AGCACAGGGCTACAAGGTTGTCTACTGCAGCGCGGGCTACGAACTGGTACTTCGGATGGCAGCCAAGAACAACCTGATCGACTACCTGCCGGGCGACAAGGACTTCACCATCCGCGATCCGGCCAAGCTCAGCCCGCCACAGAAAGCCGCGCTCGACAAGATCAAGGAGTTCATGCACAAGTACGGCGGCACTGGAATACAGCAGTGTATGAACGTCGTCGTGTTCGACTTGCTGAACTACATCATCGCCTATCCGGTCGAGGATGAGACGCACTTCTCCGACAAGAACGGCGTCGTGTTCCCGGACGCGTTTTTGGTGAAAAAGGGCTCCACGCCGAGAGATCTTGCCTTCAAGGTACACACACAGATCGGCGAGTCGTTCCTGTTCGGCATCAACGCGCGGACGAAGATGAGGCTCGGCGACAAGCACGAGTTGCAGAACAACGATATAATTAAAATTGTATCGACAAAGTAAAATTTGATACTTGCCTGGATATCCCGGCAACTTATTTTACAGGCGTTGCCTCTACGGCAACGCTCGCCTTTCTTTTCCTTATAGATGCAACGATCGGCAGCAGCGCGACTAGTCCCAGCAGCCCGCAGAGCACGAAGCCTGCTGTGAGCGAAATGAATTGCGCCAGAATGCCAATTGTCAGTGGCCCGGCCATATCGCCGATCTCCTTGTACGAGCCCAGGTTGCCCAGGGCCAGCCCCAGATTCCGACCTTCGGCCGCTTTCGCGACGGCTACCGAGCTAAGCGTCCAGACAATGCCGATGCCAGCAGCGTCTGCCATTGCCACGATGATTGCCGTCCAGCCGCCAGTAAAGGGTATGGCGATGAGGAAAATTGCTTCAGCCACGATACCTGCGTAGATAGTCGTCCGGAACCCCGCGGCTTTTGCGATCCGGCCGGAGAGCGGCTGAATGATCAGGAACGCTACGGCAACTGCAGCCATCGCCAGCCCGGCATCCATCGGGTTGAAGCCCGAGGAGTTGAGATGGACGGGCAGGAAGCCGAACAGGATGCCCATGAACATCATGTTCACCGTCGTCAGCAGGTACCACGGCAGGTACTTCCGGTCGCCGAACGAGGCGAGGAGTCGCTTGATGTCCTCGTCATCGTCGTCGAAATCGCCCCTGCCCGTATCACGGGTGAGCAATGCCAGCCCCGTCACCGCGATGCCGACGATGAAGCAGGCTATGAACAGGCTGGCGAAGTCCGCGTAGAATACGATGGCACCGCCGATCACCGGGCTGATCACGTACCCCAGGCCTTTGATGGCGTTGTAGATGCCCATCGGCCCCGCCATGTCATCCTTGAAGTACTCGGCGACCATCGACATGGACGCCACTGAGAACGCGGCCGCTCCCATTCCTTGCAGCAAACGGACCCCGAACAGCATCTGCGGGTCGATGAAGATGAACAGCAGCGACGACAGCGAGAACAGCAGCAGGCCGGCGATCATCGTCGCCTTCATGCCTTTGCGGTCGGCGATGAAGCCGAAAACAGGCTTGGCAAAGACCTCGGCGAGGTCGTACAGCGCTATGAGGATGCCGATGCCCAGGAACCCGGTGCCCGCCTCTTTCGCATAGACCGGCAGGTTGACCGCGATGATGTGCGCGCCGAACGACGTGACAAAGCCGGCGAAGCTCAGGATAATCAGAAAGAGCATCAGCCGGTTTTTAGATAATTTTGATGTATCTGTTGCCATCGCTAACATCCCTGTGGAACTAATGGCTACTCCCTAGCTCTTCGAGTCCTTCCTTCTCGTATACCTCTTTCTCGAAAGCCTGCAACTCCTGGCGGCAGCATTCGAGAGCTGCTATCGCTTCGCTCGCATTACGCCCGCCAAAGAAATCGCGAGACCTGATTTTGCGTAGCCAGCTTGTCAGCTTCTGCAGTTCTTCCTCGTTCTCGTCCAGCTCAGCAAAAGTGAATTTTTCCTGTGCTGACTCTTTACCGATCTCCTCGGACATTGCGTGGCAACGCTCACAGAACTCGGCATACTCTTCATCTACGCTTTCGACGAACATCCTGATGATCTCATCGTCCGATTCGTCGCCATGCGCTTTACCCGTCACTATAATCCCCTTACCGTTCTGGGACTTCACGTACGCGAGGCAATCATTCACGAGCTCCTCGTTTTTAGGGGATTGCGGCAATGTCCATGCGCCATTGTTCAGGATGATAGCGCCCGCCGCACGCATGCGCCTCCAGACAGCGACCCGCAGGCTCGACGGTGTGGATGGGAGCTGTACGAGGAGCAGGAGCCAATCTTGGTTACCCATGATCTGCAACATTTGTTACATCAGCTATATAACGATTTTTACAATTTCCAGTTCTGAAAAATGGGAATGTTAAAATTCAGGATGCCACTTCGTATTTGATAGCCGGTGACATCCTGAGTTAAAAGTTACTTAACTGTTACCTGTTTCTTGTTTTCCCAGATGCCATGCAGGTTACACGCTTCTCTGACGATCAGCGTCGTATTCTTGTCAATAGCGATCCTGAATGTAACCCGCGGGAAGGAATTCACTGGCCTCAGGTACTCTCGCACCGTTCCCAGCTCTCCTCTACTGAGATCGATCCACTCGATGAAGTGGGCCAGCTCGCTCGGGTGGTCGATGCCCACGCCGATGTTCACCGTTACGTCGAAGGGCTTGTTGGCCTCGACTGTGTCCGGGCACTCGATCTTCGGCCAGTGCTTCTTCTCAAGGTCGCTCATGTTGTTCGGGTCTTTCGGGTAATTGATCTGCTTGAAAAGGTCCTCTGTGCTGCCTGGTTGCATTTTCATCATATCCTTCACCGTCATACGAGGGCGGGCACTACCGCCATCACTGTCTATGGCTGAAACGTTGGCGATATGACTATAAATATAATTCTGATGATTATGTCTGTCATTTCGAAGATGATCGCCTGTACATCATGACGACAGCACGGGAAAATATATAGGTACAGGCCCTGTATCAGTTGCTATCTATGTCCAGGTTCGTCATTGCACTGCTTGCCATAGCCGTCACTGCGGCTTTTATTCTGATCGCCCCCGGCGCCATCGCAGAAGACGATTATACGTCTCCGGTCATGCTCCTGGGTGACAGCACTACCTTCACGATAGAAGATGCGAACCAGTCAGAGGTCAACTATTCGGCCTACGATTACCTCTACGGCAGATCAGTACACGTATCAGTGATCACGGCACAGTTGTACCTGAACGGCAAGCCATACAACCAGTCGAACGTCCAGATCACTTTCACCTCGGATAATGATGCCGTCGCCGTGCTTGAACCATACTACCAGACGCGGCCCAGCGACGAGCGAGGGCAGGCGAAGATCTTGCTTATTTCGAATAACACTGTAGGCTACGTCAATATCACCGCGTCGATTGACCCGTACCACGGCCTGATGGGGCCGCCAATTTCAGCCACCTGTAAGGTCCGCGTCGTTGGCTGGGGCACGGTGTCAGGCGTGGTTACAGACAAGAACAAGCAGGGCGTTCCGAACGCTAAAATGACGCTCTGGTACTGGAACGGGACTGCCAACGTAGGGATCCTCGAGTCGTCTGATAACCCACAGTTGACCAACGATGGCTCCACGGCCACTATCGGCACCTATACATATACATACGTTCCCGTCGGGGTCTATAACTTGACTGCTGAGAAGGATGGTCAGGTCTATTACGCCAAGGTCTTCCTGGAGGCAGGCACCTACACGGCCAACGTAGCATTCCCGGACTATATCTACATCCCACCAGTCACGCCGACGCCGGTTCTTACGCCCACGCCGACGCCATCAGCCACGCCTACGCCTACGCCGGCGCCTTCCCCTGGCTTCGGGGCTGTCTTCGCGATCATGGCGATCGTAGCAGGGATCGCTGGCGCTGCGTTTAAAATCGGCAAAAGATGACCTGCGCCAGTGATGGCCAGTGACCGACGATGGCTGTATAGATACGATGAAAAAGGGCTTTCTTCGTCATCAGCCCTACTATACCCTATAGCCCCATTCGCGCATGATCGCGATGACGATCGCCCATGTTCATTCTTCAATGCCTGAGCCGCAACGGCTACATTTGTCAGAGCTGCGCAGGTTGATCTCGCCGCAGACTCGGCAGCGAACCTTCGGGGCCTTCAGGTCTGATCCGCATATGGCACAACGCTGGCTGTCCGCGGGCATCTTCGCGTTGCAGGAGTGGCAAATGATCTCGCCGGACAGCGAGCCTTCTTTCGGCGTCAGCCCTCGCGGAGCAAGCGGAGCGGTCGACAAGGGGTGCTGCCGCGTCGGTGCGACCTTCACTCCGTCGATAGGCGTCTTGTTCAGAGGCTTGATGTGCGGCTTGATGGAGATCTTCGGGGGCGTCGGGGTTTTCTTCGCCTTCGACTGGTCGATGGACCTGAACTTCATGGCAGATATGCGAACGCCCGGAGGCACGATGGGCGACTTTGCTGGCCGGAGCTGTTCCGGGGGCGTTTCGACGAGCGCATCAGACTTCTGCATATCCGGCAGCTCTACAGGCGCATCTGTCTCGTCGGCGCCGACGATCTCCTGCACAGAAGTTTCTGTTTCCGGTTCCAGGAGAGTGGCTTCCGCGGCATTTTCCACCGTAGCATCGTCCTGCCCGACGGGCATCGGCACTGCAAGAGCTGCGTCCTGATCATCCGCCTGACCCATGGCCGGGTCGGCGTGTTCCTCCTCCGTCCGGCTGATGCTTTCGATGGAAGATACGAGCTCCTTCGGGCTCACATCTTCCTCTTCCTCGTGTCTTACGATGGGCTCAGTTCGCATCAGATGGACTTGTTTCTGGTGATCGGGCATTGCAGCTTCCGAAGTTACCGGCGCATCCTCTATAGCCCCATCTGTCATTGTATTCTTCGCCATGTGGCCCATCCCGAGGGCATTGAGAATGTTGCCAACGTTGATCGAGAAATCCTCTCTGACCTTCTCTACCATCCACCGGAGTTCGGCCTCATCAGCTTCCTCGTCTGTGGCGGGGACATCTGCCTCTTCGACGATTTTCGTCGTCACTGCCTGAGGCACCGTCTCGGACCTGATCGAATGGGCGATGTCCGAGAAATCGTCCATGATCTTGTTGATCGCGTCGGCATCTGCCTCGTCCTGCTCCGCCCCGTCGCCGTCTGTCTTGTAGGCGCGGTCTGCCTTCCTGGCGAAGTTGGTGGCCATGGACAGGAGACGCTTATTGATCCTGCTATCGTCTCTCCTGTCCTTGCCCATCCTGCGGCGCATGATCTCGGCCAGACCGCCGGACGTATCCGGTTCCTGACGGCTGCGTGCCATGTCGCCGGCAGACGCCGGCTCCTCGGGCCGCAGCATGCTTGATAATATCTGCAGCGCTTCGGATGCTGAGTTTTTGAGCTCGGCATCAGGGTTGAACGATGATAAATGAGACAGAATCTTTTCCGCATCGGCCACGTACTCCGGATGGCTCATGGCGAGCACTGATATTAGCCGAGCCGTCTGGATCCGCGTGGCCTTATTGATGCTGCCCAGCATCCTGATCAGCAGCCCTGCATGCGGCTTGAAATACTCCGGCTGGTTGGCGGCCACGATCATCAGCGTGTTATAAGCAGTGTTCGTGCTTCCCGTTCCTGCCTGGTCGTCGAGGAACTGGATGAGGGCGTCGACAAAAGGCTCCGCGTGGTCCGCAAGCTCGCCGATCCGCCAGTAGAGGAATTCAGATATCGCTTCCTGTAATGCCCGGTTAGAGAAAGCTGCCCGGCTCTCGATCAACTCCAGAGCGCGGATCTCCAGAGCATCCTCCAGTCCCTCTTCCATGGGCTCGGTGGCGACCAGAGTTCTAATCGAAGTCGCGACCGACGCCATGTTATCAGACTTCAGCGCGATGTCTTTCAGGGCAGTGAGAACAAGTTCCCTGTCGGCAGGGTCAGTCAGCTCTGAGACGGCTGCCGTAAGATCGCTGGCGGCCGGGTTGTCATACTGGCCGGTCTTGATCTGCTCAATCAGCATCTCTACTTTCTTTTGCGGTGTTTTCCTCGGGTAGAACCTCATGCGCGATCACGTACCCTCGCTGCGGCACCCCCCGCCCACCGACAACGTTATCAGGTCTGGCGTAAAACGACTGTCGATACAGTCATAGCTGCGTTAAATCAGGCCTGCTTGATTGATTATTGCTTAATGACATAGATATAGCTCATTACGATAATATATTTGACGGTTGCGAGAGAAAAATGAGAATACTGGGCATTGATCCGGGAATCGCGCTGGTAGGCTTTGGCATCGTGGACGTCTTGCCGAAGGGGGACATCGTGGCCGGGAAGTACGGGCACATTTCCACAGAAAGCGGCGTACCTGTCCCCGATCGCCTAAAGATTTTATACGATGACACCTGTACTATAATCAGGGAATACAGGCCGGACGTCGTTGCCGTCGAGGAGTTGTTTTTCAACAAGAACGCCAAGACAGCCATCACCGCCGCACAGGCCCGGGGCGTGCTCATCCTTGCGGCAGTCAACTGCGGCGTTCCGGTCGCGGAGTACACGCCGCTACAAGTAAAGCAGGCAGTAGCCGGCTACGGGCGCGCGACCAAGCAGCAGGTGCAGGCCATGGTGACACGACTGCTGCGGCTCAAGGAAATCCCGAAGCCCGACGATACGGCGGACGCGCTGGCTATCGCAATCTGTCACGCGAACTCCATGGAAATGGAGAAGAGGAAATCACGATGATATCGCATATCGAAGGGGCCATCGAGTCCAAGTCCGAGACCGAGGTCGTCATAGACGCCGGCGGAGTGGGATACCTGATCAACGTGCCCTCTCATGTAGCCGATCTGCTGCCTCACGAAGGCGAAAGCTGCCGGCTGTACGTTCACACGAACTTCCGGGAGGACGACGGCACGTCGCTGTACGGCTTCCCCACCAAGGAAGAGCGCGCGCTGTTCCGGCTGCTGCTGACAGTATCAGGCATCGGGCCTAAAGTCGGGCTGAACATCATGTCCAGCGTGACCGTGGAGGACATCGCCGAGGCCATCGTCACCGAGGACCTCAAGAAACTCACCAGCATCAACGGCGTCGGCAAGAAGACCGCCCAGCGGCTCATCCTGGAGCTGAAAGACAAGGTAGCTGACATGCGACTCATGATGCATGTCAAGAAACCCGCCCTCGCCGACACAGCCTCCGACGACGCAGTCGACGCATTACAGGCGCTCGGCTACAGCCGCACTGCTGCCGTGGACGCTGTCGATAAGGCGCGGGGCACGTTCACAGCCCGGCCCAAAGTGGAAGAGCTAATCAAAGTCTCACTAAGGTACCTATGACAATCAACATGAGTGAAGAAAAAACGCCAGCAAAGGAAGAGGAGCGGGTCATGTCGCCAGAGGAGATCGAGGGCGACCGCGAGGAGCGTGCCTTCGAAGGCCTCCGCCCCAAGACATTCGACGATTTCATCGGACAGCGTAAGATCAAAGAGAATTTGAAGGTATTCATCGAAGCGGCCCGGATGCGTAATGAGCCGCTGGACCACGTGCTCCTGTCCGGCCCGCCTGGCTTGGGCAAGACTACGCTGGCCCATCTCATCGCCCGGGAAATGGGCGCGAACATCAGGGTTACATCCGGCCCGGCCATCGAGCGGCCTGGAGACCTGGCTGCTATCCTCACAAATTTGAAGGAAAACGACGTCATCTTCATAGACGAGATACACAGGCTAAGCCATGTGGTCGAGGAGATACTATACTCGGCTATGGAAGACTTCGAGATCGACATCATCATCGGCAAGGGGCCGAGCGCACGGTCGATCCGGCTGGAGTTGCCGAGATTTACGCTGGTCGGGGCGACGACTCGTGCCGGAATGCTTTCGCCACCGTTACGAGACCGGTTCGGCGTCTCGATGCGCTTCGAGTTCTACGAGCCAGAGGACTTGAAGACGATCATCGACCGGTCTGCCAAGATCCTACAGATGGACCTGACGCCGGAAGGTTCGATGGAGATCGCTTCCCGGTCACGTGGCACGCCGCGTATCGCTAACCGGCTGTTGAGGCGGGTTCGTGACTTTGCTCATGTGGAGAAGAGCGAGACGGTAACTCGGGAGATCGCGCACCGGTCGCTGGATAAGCTGGACGTGGACCACCTCGGGCTGGACAACATGGACCGGCGGATACTGAAGACGATCATCAAGGACTACAGCGGCGGCCCGGTGGGCGTGGAGACGCTGGCGGTGAGTGTCAGCGAAGAGACCGAGACCATCGAAGATGTGTATGAGCCTTATTTAATACAGATTGGTTTCATCAACCGGACGCCTCGCGGTAGAATGACGACACCGGCGGCGAAAGAGCATATGCAGAAGATGGGATTGATCTGATAGCCCATTTTCTATTCTAAACCTCACTGGCGCCGGGCGGCTGCTCGCGCGCATGCACTTGCCGTGGCAGAATTCGCGACGAGATGTCCACTTTTTCTATCTCAATACATAATGATTATATATTTCAACATAGTATTAGTTGTGTATAAGGAGACAAAGGAGACAAAAAATGCCCTTGACAATAGATCTCGGTACTCCCTTTGAAGCCATAATGGACAAGCTTCTGGAACGGGGCTACGCCGCCAATAAAAGCGAGTTGATACGGCAAGCTCTGCTCCTATACGACAGGGCTGTGGACGAAGAGGAAGTCATGTTAGTTCGTACTGCCGTGGATTCCATGGTCGCCGAGCAGAAGGCCGGGAAAAGGAAGACCTTCACCCTGGAAGAAATCGAGAAAGAGTTCAACCTCTGATCGATATGCAAGTTATTTTTGACGAAGATGTGCGGAAAGACTTAAAAAAGATGGACCAGAGCGAGCGCATCCTCTTTCACAAGCACATCAAGAAACTTATTGAGACCGGGCCGCGCAGACACTTCGGCCATGGCATCGATGCCTATAAGGAGAACGTGGGGGCAGATGGCCGAATGGTGTTTACGTGGAACGATGACGAGGATGTGTTGCGTATTTTGAGATGCTTCACAGATCACAAGGAATACGAAAAGTGGTATAAGTCGTATAAAAAATAGCTTAATAATTGTAGTCTTGTTTTGTTTATATGTGGGCTGCAGGGACTGAGCCTGGCATGGCTCGACGGCAGGGCGGCCGCTCGCGCGCGTGAGTAAGTGCCTGACTTGTCGGATCGTTTTACCGACAAGTGACTCCGTACGCCAGGCGCGATTTTAGGCCGCAGCGATCGCAGGCTTCGCCACGCAGCGATCGCAGCAACTTTCAGGTTTTACTCTTTATTACTTGGGAGTGCGGAGGGTCGCGAATACCCCGGCCTTTAGGCCGGGGATGAAGCGAACTCTCGCCTGCTTTTTCTTCGCTTTTATAGAAACGGGTTCTGTGCTTCCTTTTTAAAGTTTAAAAGATACTAATTTGCCCGGCCGTTGGTCTTTGGGTAAAAGTGGTCAACGGCCAGGATGATACATTGGAATTGAATAGTTTTAGCCACGGCTATGGGCAAATAACTTACCATATGGTGTTTGT
>JAEZKS010000129.1 GCA_023436075.1 Methanobacteriota archaeon | reverse complement strand
CGATGTCGGTTCTTTCCATCCTGGCAGTGCAGCAGCTGCCAAGGGTGAGGTTGTTCGCCTATTAAAGGAGATCGTGAGCTGGGTTTAGACCGTCGTGAGACAGGTCGGTTACTATCTGTTAGGGGTGTTTAGTGGTCTGAACGGAAGTTGCTTTTAGTACGAGAGGAACAAGGCAACGGCGCCACTAGTCAACCAGTTGTTTGACAAAGCACGGCTGGGCAGCCACGCGCCACGTTGTAAGGGCTGAAAGCATCTAAGCCCGAAAAACACCGCAAAAAGAGACCACAATCGGGCCCTCGTAAAAGACGAGTTCGATAGAGTTGGGGCGTACGCACCAAGGTAACGAGGTGCTCAACCCGCAACCACTAAAAGCCCAACCCGCCAAAAACACAAACCAAAGAATGTTCCAACCAAAACACCATCATTGCATTCCAAAGCGAAATCCAAAGACAACAAGAGTACACACAACCAAAAAATGTCAGCTCAAACAAACGAAGCCCAAAACCTTCGAATTCTTATCACGTTGGTTTTGGCGGCCATAGCCCCTGGGAGACACCCGGACCCATTCCGAACCCGGAAGTTAAGCCAGGGCACGTAGCATGCTGTACTATGGTACGCGAGTCCACGGGAACCACGCCAAGCCGCCAAACACCAACCAAACAACAAAAAACAACAAAAACAAACTTTTCTGATAAACTATACCAAACAGCAACAGCTATCCTTCTCTACACAAACCAAGAAGCCCAATGCACCTAACCTTCATGCGCACGCGCGCGACCGAGCCGCAGGTTTCTCTTGTTTAAGCCGCAAGGCTCTCTTGAGAAAAGCACAGGGCTCTCTCATTTATCGCTCATCCCATTAACGTATTCTGAGAGAACGCTTATTATATAAGTCATCGTTTCAACGAGACGAGGCCTCGATGTCGAAATTAAAGCTGATATTACTGTCGTTTATAGCCGTCATCGTACTATTGATAGTATTTTGTCTGGTGACACTGCCGGGTGTCTTCGTCTACATTCCCGGAGGCGAGAACTTTTATCCAGTTGACCCACAGGCAAAATATCACATCGGGCAAGTTATATCTGGAGACGAGGCATCCAGGCTCATCAACATCTCTTTGAATAATTCCATAGTCAGGGACTGCCTCGGGAGCGTGTTCTCCGGGACTGGCTTCCGCATCAACTATACGATCACTGGTGTGGTTGCCGATCGCTACCTCGAAAAGACGCCTTTCGAATCCTACGATCTTTTACACCCTCATTATTATAAGGTGCTCCCTGCAGTCGAAATCGTCTGCGGCGGCATATGGTGGGACGAGGGTGTCAACATGTACGCTTTCGTTGACCCGGATACCGGACTAGTGGCATATATCGGATACGCCGTGAGATCCGGCATCGATGACGGCAACTTTTCCTACGAGCCTGATCCTGAAGGCGCATTGATATACAGGACTTCCTATAATGATCACCGCCTGCTATCGCATTTAAAGAACGCCACGGTAATCTATACAGGGTACGACCCTTCGTGGGCCATGTCGAGCGAGCAGGAGGAAGAATTGATCGGCATCGCGATGAATGACAGCCGGGTGAGCGATCTTCTCCAGGACCGCTCGTATGTCACCTTTGTCAGCGCAAGCTCGTTTTCCGATTACTTTTTCAGCACGGAATACCAATATGTGCGCTACTATCCAGCCGTTACCTTCGCGACAAACGATACTGGCAACTCGTCGTTTATTCTCTCCGTCGGGCTAGATCCACTTAATAAAACCGTGACCTCTTTAATAACATGACCTCTTTTGATGTGATAAACGGGATTGTTTAAAAAAGCATGACCAGAAAGCAGGGGTATGATCCCTACCTTTCGGTTGTCTGACCGTGTAACCTTCTACCTTGAAGCTTCTTTGCCCTTCTTGATCAGTTCGCGTACCTTCTGTCCGCCTTTCTTTCCGATGCTTTCATAATAGCCTTCGCCATAGCGCTTCTTGGTGGTTTCTCCGCCTTTCTTTCCGGCTTCCCGGACTGTCATGTCTCCTTTGCTTCCTTTCTGTGCCATATGAAACCCTAAATTATAATTATTGTTAATATATAAATGTATGTTGTCCATGGAAATAACGAAAATACGCTTATTCAGTAGCTAACTATACAGGCGCCGGACAAAAACATATATCCATGTACCTCTATTCTATGGTCGAGGTTCACAGTGACGCGTTTCTTCGAAGTGACGGCGCGCGACGGCGCCGCGAGGGCCGGCAAGCTGCTCGTCCGCACCGGGGTGCAGACTCCCTATCTCTTCTGTCCGGGACAGGAGGACGACATGATCGTCAACGGGGGAAACGCATGGATCAATAATCCTCTCACAGGCGCGCCTGATGCTTATTTCGTGCAGCCCTATGTGGGCTTGCCTCCACGCGTGCCGGGAGTAATCGCCGATCTGTATCCGCTTGCGGAAGCGAAGGGTGAAACGCCTTCCGGAGTAGTCGTGCATCCCGCTCGTACGATCGGCGGGGCCGACATATACATAGTGGCGGGAGTCCGTTCGATCGAAGGCGACTCCCGTACATTGCTTGACAGCATCATCAGCGTTCGCGAGAACACGAAGCCGGATACCGCGCTATACCTTCCGGCACTGGCGACTCCGGAGAACGTATCACTGCTGGTCTATCTCGGCGTCGACATCGTGGACGACGTGCTGGCAGTCGCCAAGGCGTATCAGGGGCTTTATCTCACCGAAGATGGCGAGTACCCGGTAGGGGAGATCGAGGAGCTGCCCTGCACCTGCGGAGTCTGTACCGGGCATGGCGACGAGCTCAAGGCCGGGCCTGACCGCTATCGACTGATTGCCGAGCACAACCGCATTCGGCTGGACATCGAACTGCGGAAGGTCCGCCAGCGCATTCGTGCTGGCACGTTGCGCGAGTACGTGGAAAAGCAGTGCCGTTCCCGGCCATGGCTTACCGCGCTGCTGCGTCTGGCAGACGCACGGTATGAGTACTTCGAGAGCCGCACCACGACTTACCGCTCAGCTGAGATGCTCGCCTGTTCCTCTGAATCACAGAATCGCGTCGAAGTAAGGCGATTCGCGGATCGAGTTCGGACGCGGTTTCGCTCGGATGGCCAGATCCTGCTGATCATTCCGTGCTCGGCACGAAAGCCCTACTCGACGTCCAAATCTCATCAGGCGATCATCAGCGCGCTGGGCAAATACCGTCGCTACGTGCGCGAAGTCATCCTGACCTCGCCGCTGGGCGTCGTCCCTCGCGAGCTGGAGCTGGTCTATCCGGCCGCCCACTACGACGTGGCGGTTACGGGCGTCTGGGACCTGGAGGAACGTGCCTGGGTGTCGGGATGCCTGCGAGATTTCATCGATAACAATCATTTCTCACGGGTGATCGCCCACGTAGAAGGACCGTACGTAGAGGTCTGCGCACAGGCTGACCGGGACATGATCTTTACCTGTACCGGCCATCTCACCAGCGACGAGTCGCTGCACAGCCTGGTCGATCAGGTGTCGCTGGCCGCCAGGGAGATCAGTCCGGCGCCACGCAACTACGATCAGTCTATGCTCGACATGTTCCGTCGCATGGCCGACTACGAGTTCGGCATGGGCAAAGGCGACCTGCTGGTGCCGGCCCGTGGAACGTTCAAGGGACGGTTCCCGGGATTCACGCTATTCGACGGCAAAGAGCAGCTGTGCTCTATTTCGCCGCAGTACGGGTCGCTGACGCTAACCATCGAGGGCGCAAAGAGGATGGGCCTCGATGACGCCTATTTCGTCGAGATCGGCGACTTCGTCCCGAAGGGCAGCATCCTCGCGCCAGGCGTGGACAACGCTGACCCGCAGATACGGCCCGGCGATGACGTCTTCGTCCGGGGCAAGAAAGCGATCGCCGTAGGCAAGGCGAAGATGAGCGGCCGAGAAATGAAAGAATCAAGCCGTGGCATGGCCGTGGAACTGCGGCACGTTGCGAGATTCACAGAGGATGAATCTCTCAGGAGGTTAACATGAAGCTGGGCGACGTGATGGCGGAGTTAAGGTAGCGGCAGCCCGTGAAGGAGCGGCCGCCGACGGAGGTCGCCGCGTTCTGGACCGGGGAAGACCTGCTGGATGGAAAGCCGACGAAGTCGCATACGATCATTTTCCGCACCCGCGGGTGCTACTGGGGCCACCGGGGCGGATGCACGATGTGTGGCTATATCGGCGATGCAGCATCGAGCCCGCCGACGCCTGAAGACTTGCTGGCGCAGTTCGAGTCGGTCTCGCGCCGCATCGATCATGGCATCGTCAAAATTTTCACTTCAGGCAGCTTCTTTGATCCCGGAGAGGTGCCAGAGCCAGTGCGCGATAAAATCCTCTCTCAGCTCAACCTGTACGCAGACAAGGTCATTGTCGAGACCCGGCCGGAGTTCGTCACGGATAAGATCGTCTCGGCTGCAAAGATGCATGCAGATACTCTTGAGGTCGCCATAGGTCTGGAAACATCGAACGATGCTATCCGCATCAATAGCATCAACAAGAACTTCCTGTTCAAGGACTTCGTCCGGGCCAGCGAAGTGGCAAAGACGCACGGCGTGAGCACCAAGGCCTATCTCATGATGAAGCCGCCTTTCATCTCCGAGCGGGACGCACTCGAAGACATGGTGAAATCGGTCATCGACGCTGCGCCATATGCAGGCACGATCTCGATGAACCTGTGCAATGTGCAGCGTGGCACGCTCGTTGATGAGTTGTTCTACCGGAAGGCCTACCGTCCGCCCTGGCTGTGGAGCGTGGTCGAGGTGTTGAAGCGTGTCCACGGCAAGACCGGCTCGGTTGTCACGTCAGACCCGCTGGCCGCCGGCCAGCCGAGGGGCCCGCATAACTGCTACAAGTGTGACTCAGCCTTCGCCGATGCGATCAGGAAATATTCGCTGACGCAGGACGTTTCCGTCTTCGATGGCTTGCACTGCGATTGCAAGGCGGCATGGGAAAAGGTGCTCGAGCTGGAGCAGTGGACTTTCGGGTCTCCGCTCATTTACTGAAAGTTATACGCAATGGGTATCTGGCACTCGCGCCCTGCATAGACCTCCCGTGGTCTACCGCCGGGACCCAACCTCTTCCTGCATTATACTTATATGCTTTAGTGGACAATATTGTACATTAGTATGTGGAACGAGATCATCGGCAAGTTCAAGGGAATGCCATCTCAGGAAAAGGTCATCCGCCTGCTGCTGGAGCGGGGCTTTCAGGTGAGCCCTGACGGGCACGTCGTCTCTGGCAAGATCATCATACCTCATACGCAGATCGCCCACGAGGCCGGTGTTGATCGCCGTGTCGTCGACGCGACCACGGACATGATCCTGCATGACGAGGTCCTGACGCGAGTGTTCCAGAACATCCGGTCGATCGCCTCATTGCGGGATATAGCTCCCCTTCTGGGCCTCGGCGTGATCATCATTACTCCGGACAACGCCCAGAACGTCGGCATCATCCACGATGTCACTGGCATCGTGGAGAAATACCACATCAGCATACGGCAATGCGTTACCGATGACCCCTATTTTTCGGATAACCCCCGGATGACGCTGATCACGAACGATCCGATACCCGGGGACCTGGTCAGCGACTTGAAGAAGCTGCCGTCTGTGCGCAGCGTTACAATCCAATAATACGACTCCTCCGGCCCTTTAGAGGCTCCA
>JAEZKS010000069.1 GCA_023436075.1 Methanobacteriota archaeon | reverse complement strand
AGGATCTCTTTAATCGAGCTTTACCATAACGAGCAGATGAGGAAGTTCTTCCTTGAGTTCTTCGGTTCCGGACCGGAGTTCTTCGAGTCGTGCTTCGCCATCCTGATGAAACATAAGCTCATCAAGGCTTCGGACCCGAAGGTCCTGGCCCTGGAGTTCTTATCGTTTTACATGATGACGTTCATGGACTATTTCCTGCTGCAGTATGACAACACGTCGAAATCAATAGTCGAGGAGTATGACGCCCGGATAAAAGAACACATTGCGTTCTTCACGAACGCGATAAGAATTTGAAAAAATGAAACTGAAAAAAATCTGATGAAGACATGGAACTGAAAAGGAGAAGTTAAAATGAACTTGATAGTAATCGCAGGAATTATAATCGGCATAATCGTGCTGGCGTTAATTGCCGCAGGGGTACTTTTCTGCGGGGACATAATGAGCTACACGGCTCCGGGAAGCAAAACCCTGAGCTCAAACGGAACATCCGTCGGCAAGGCGCTGGTCGCCTATAATCCCGGGTTATCGGGGGAAGCTAAGAAAGC
The DNA here is from genome assembly GCA_023436075.1 of Methanobacteriota archaeon. Taxonomy (GTDB): domain Archaea; phylum Halobacteriota; class Methanocellia; order Methanocellales; family Methanocellaceae; genus Methanocella_A. Next base: position 5,408 of record JAEZKS010000069.1, on the reverse strand, counting down.
GGCAGAACTAATCGCCGAAGACCTTCAGTCAAAAGGATATACGGTTACTCTTGCAGGAGTAAAGAGCTCGGAAGCGGCTAACATCTCCGGCTATGACGTGATCATCGCCGGCGGGCCGATGTACTTCGGAAGAGTGAGCAACTCAGTCGACGGGTACCTGAACGGGCTAAAGCCGGAAAAGGATGTGGAGATAGGCGTATTCGGGACGACTGGATCAGACCAGTTCCATGACGAAGACATCGCATCGCTCGGAAAGCAGGTCACAGCGGTCGCTGGCATCAGCTCTCTGAACAAGACGGCTGTCGCGAAAACGCTCCGCTCGGGCGATTCATTCAACGCAGACTGCTCCGGATTCGTATCCGCGGTGCTGTAACCTGAAGGATAAACACGATACGTCAGATGGTGGTATGAACATGCCCTGCAAAATTTTTTATTTCACTGCATCCGGCAATTCCCTGTACGTAGCCCGCTATATCGCTGCCGGGCTCGGTGAGGCCGATCTGGTTGCCATACCTGATGCGATAAAACGTCATGTCAACGCTGATGCGCCGACAGTCGGTCTTGTCTTTCCGGTCTACGCCTGGGGCATGCCGCGGATGGTAGCGGATTTCGCCAAAGGCCTGAAGCTTACCCCGGACCAGTACGTCTTTGCGGTGGCCACCTGCGGCGGGACGCCTGCCGATACCCTGCCGCGGCTGCAAAAACTGCTCCGTAAAAACGGCGCCGACCTGGACGCGGGCTTTGCCGTGACGGACGGCCGAGGAGGCTCTGCCAGTGATCCGGCCTTCATAAAAGTAGTTAGAGGTCTCAACTGGATAAAGCCCGGTACCGCGACGGAGCGACTTTCAGGGATCATCGAGACCGTGAAGAACCGGCAGAAGCACAAGCCAGAGCGCAGCTCTCTGCCGGCAAACGTCCTGGGCGGGATGTTCCACGGGTCGTTCGCAACCATGGCAAAAACAATGGATAAAAATTACAAGGTCGATGATAAGTGCGGTCACTGTGGCACGTGTGCCCGTGTTTGTCCCAGGGGCAACATCACGATCGTCGATGGCAGGCCATCATGGCACCACGATTGCGAGGCATGCGGCACCTGTTACCAGTGGTGCCCGAAAGGAGCGATCCGTCAGGGTGGAAACGGTCAACGCTATCATCACCCGGAAGTGAAACTGACGGACGTCCTTCTTCGATGAACCCGCCTGAATATGTATCCATGACAGAGAGTCTCCCGGCAATACCTTAAATAGAATAACAAAAGGATCAAGAGACACCTCTAAAGGCTGTCGATTCTCGCAAGCGGCTCGACTCCTGTCAGCCGTACTGTGTAAAAATTCAGAAAGAGATGATGAAAATGTTAGCTAACGTGCAGGTCAAAGGAAAACAGATGACCGTGCTCATGACTTCGATGTTCATATTCACGCTGGGCTTCGGCATTATCATACCTGTCATGGGATATTATACTAAAGGCATGGGCGCCGGAGCATTCGAGCTGGGTTTGCTCATGGCCTCGATGTCGGCCATGCAGTTCCTGGCTGCTCCAGTCTGGGGCCGGATATCAGACAGCATTGGCCGCAAGCCAGTGTTGATCATCGGCTTGCTGGGATTCGCTCTATCATTCGCCATGGTCGGATTCTCGACGCAGCTCTGGATGCTTTTCGTCGCGCTAATCATAGGCGGTATATTAACCGCTGGCATATGGCCTGCCGTGCTCGCATACATAGCGGACATTACGACTCACGAAGAACGGGGCATGCTCATGGGCTACGCAGGCGCGGCTTCCGGGCTCGGAATCATCATAGGGCCAGCGATCTCCAGCGTATTGGCGACCTGGGGCATGACCGTACCATTCTTCGCGTCTGCCGCGCTGGGCCTGGTAACGGCCGTTGCCGGGTTCCTGTTCCTCCCGGAGTCTCTCCGGCATGACCGCAGGGTGGCCGGCGTAGAAAAGAAGCTGCCTATGCTGTCGACGTTAAGGACGCCTCTTGGCATGTTCTTCTTCCTCATGCTCTTCGCCACCTTTGCAATGGCCTGCATCGACACGACCTCCGTTTACTTCATATCGGACAGGTTCGGCATGTCAGAACAGCCGTCAGGGATGCCGTTCCTGAGCAGCCAGATAACGCTTACGGGACCTAACGTGCTCGGCGTCATGTTCACTGCCATGGGAGTGATCGCCGTCGTAAGCCAGCTTGCCGTGGGCGGGATCATGCAGAAGTACGGCGAGGAAAAGACGCTCGTCTTCGGGTTCGGAGTCCTGTGCGCAGGTATGGCTCTCATGGTCATAGCAGTGGACCTTGCATCGCTGGTGCTCGTCACCTGCCTGATCTCGCTGGGCAGCAGCCTGCTTAATCCTGCGATCAATACCCTGGTGTCGAAGAGGTCCCCGGAGGATCACCAGGGCGCCGTATTAGGTTTGCTCGGCTCGTTCAACAGCATAGGCAGGGTGCTGGGGCCATCGATAGGGGGCTTCGCCTACGTGATAAGCATGTTCCTGCCATACCTGGGATCGGCTGCCATGGCGCTCATCAGCATGGCCCTAGTACACTTCCGGGCTCCTGACGCCGGGAATAAGAATACGCTGGCGACTCCTGCAGCGGAGGACATGTAAATGAATCAGAAAGTCAAGACTGCAAAAAGGATGAAAATAGAAGGCGCCGGACCTAAAATCATGGCGCCGCTGTTCGTAACGTTCGCCATAATGGCGTGGATAAGCTACGCGTACAATCCTGCCTTCAATTACCCGGTAGTGCCTGCGGACTGGACGCTGGCGCTCGGTGCATTGTTCCTCATAGCAGGAGTACCGTTCTGGCTCCTCTCGGTCGGGATGTTCCTGATCGCCTGGTTCCGGGGCCGGCTGGAGACCCGCGGACCCTTCGCGGTCATGCTGAACCCCGTCTACGGAAGCTGGATCGTCTTCGTCATCCCGGGCATCTCGCTGGTGCTCAACTGGTGGCCGATCCTGCTGACGTCGTTCGTCATGTACGCCGCCCAGCGCGTGTTCATCCACGAAGAGGACGATGCGCTGCGGGAGAAGTTCGGCGGGGAATACGAGGAATACCGGAAAAAGGTGCTGATTAAGTTCTTATGAGGACGTGGCTGGGGGCGGCCTCGCGCGCGAAAAAAGTCAGGGTCCGGTGCGGCTACCGTGTACAGGCATCTCCAGGAAAGCCGGGCCCCTGGTATCTCATAATCTAAAGTCTTTCACGGTAAACTGCTCTCTTAGCTCCTTGAACTCCTTGTTAAACTCGTTCTCCTTAGACTCCTGTAGCTCCCTGTGCTATAATCAGATGAAAAATAGCCGGGGCAATCGCCGCCAAATTGCCCCGGGTCTTCGCGTGCGCGCGAGGCGGCGCTGCCTTCTGTCGATGATTTTATTGACCTTATGTCCTCGTGGCTACCATCGAGACCAGGTTGAAATGTTCCCAGCCGCCGGCGTCCATCATTCCGATGTCTTTCCTGGCAAAGTCGTTGTCACACGTCAGCCAGTCCTGCCATGCTTCTTTGAAACATTTCATCTCTTTGCATTCTTTGAGGCTGATCGCTGCAGATGTTTTCCATAAATCCTGCCACCACCCGCGCGAGCGGATCGTGTTACTTACCTCCTCGATCCAGTAAGGCGCCAGCCCGGCGGGGACACCTGCGGCGAACTCTTTTTTAATCCCGGGCACTGCAACCGCTATCTGTCCGCCCTTTTTGACCAGCGGAGCAAAGTGCTTCTCCAGGTAGTCGGGCTCAATACCGAAGTAGTGATACGCGTCTATGGAGATGGCAACGTCGAAATATTCCTGCGCGTACGGCAGGTCGTGGGCTTCGGCATGTACCGGGATGATTTTGTCTCCCAGGCCCATCGCCTTGAACCGCTCGTAATTCTCCGTCGCGCTAATCCAGAGGTCGGTGGCAAAGACGGTCACTCCATATTCCTTCGCGAGGAATATCGAGGTCAGTCCTTTCCCACAGCCCAGGTCGAGGACTCTCATGCCCTTTTCAAGTTTCAACGACTGCGCCAGCTCTGCGGCCATTCGCATGGCGTTCGGGCCCATCATGTTTTCCTGGACAAAAGACGTATCGTAATGGTTTTTCCCGAAAGTCATCATAGTGATTACCTACTATGACGCTTCAGGATTAATCATTTACCCTTGAACTTCGCCAGCAGCCTGCCGTAGAACTCTTTCTGGTCGCCGGACGAAGACCTGGTCAGCCTTTCGACGATCAGCTCGGGTGTGCTCTTCGCGAGATAGTTGTAGCGAGGCGTGCGGTCGACGATCAGGTTGAGGTTCGCGTCCAGGCCCTTCGCCTCGATGCCGTCTACCCGGATTGGGCATTTCGTGTTGGCCATGATCTGCTCGGCAAGGTGGCTGACGAACACTGCCTGGCTGCCGTTGTTCTCGTACAGCGTCTCTAAGATGCCTGCTATGATACGAGCAGACGCGCCCGGCTCGGTGATCGACTCCAGCTCATCCACGAGCACGAGCTTGGCGGACGGTGAAATGACGCGAGAGAAGTCCTTGATCGTGGTCTCGAACGCTCCTGCTGTCAGCGTGCCTTTCGACTTGCTGAAGTAGAGCAGTGCCTCGATCATGCCAACGTCAGCCGCTTCTGCCGGCACGGGAAAGCCCATGTGCGCGAGTATGGAAATCTGGGCCAGCATGTCGAGCATAGTGGTTTTGCCGCCGGAGTTGACGCCGCTCAGCAGGACTATACGCTCGCCTTTCGTCTCTTTGTTTTTGACACCTATACAATAAGAGACGGGCTCGGCTTTATTCTGCAGGAAGATATTCCGGCCGCCGGTGATGTTGATGCCCGTCTTAGCAAGCTTCGGCATCCGTAAGGCGTGGTCGGCCGCGAACAGCCCGATGGCGTAGTACATGTCAAAGTCGAGTGTATCGCGAATGATGTCCTTGCAGGCTGGCTCGTACTTCGCCAGCTTCTTCGCGCTCGCCCGCTTCATCTCCAGCGCGCGGCCGGTCAGGGCCCGGTTCACTGCGTTACGGAACCCTTCCACGCCACGGTGGTTGATCTCGATGGGGTAGACGATCTCGTCATTGAACATCACGTCGACGTGCTGCATCTCGAACGGTTTCAGGGACAGCTCGTTCTTCAGGCTCTCCTTCGCCGCAGCGACGACCTCTGCATATGCCTTCGAGACCTCTTTTTCCAGCATGTTCTTCAGGCCGGCATCCTGGCCGGTGCCGAACATGCCCAGCAATTGCGAGCCCTTGAGCGTGACCGTGTTCTTCTCCATGCGCTCCTGCAGGTCCACGTTCGCCTTTTTCAGGATGGCCTGCAGCGTGACGTTGAATTTGGTCAGGACGTTCTTCAGCCGGTCGATCTCTGCATCCACGCCCAGCGCCAGTTCGCCGTCCGTACTGATCCGGGATAGCTCAGCCGCCAGTTCGGCGCGTTTAGTC
>JAEZKS010000265.1 GCA_023436075.1 Methanobacteriota archaeon | reverse complement strand
GCCCGGGTACTTTGTCTCGCCCAGCCCATCGAGAATGTCATAAGCCCGCTGCGACCCGAGCACTGCCATCACGTCCAGACCCATCGGAAAGTACCGCTCGGTCACTTTATCGTGGACGAGGTTCTGGAACATGTATGAGTCGGGAATGAACCGCTGTCCCATGAATCTGAAGCCCTTCGTGATGTCGTCTGGCTGGCCTTCCACGACCAGGGTCGATGTGATCTTCTGGGGCCTGAGTGCAGCGGCTTTCTCGATGAACGTCAGGATGCGCCCGTCATCTTTCAGGTCGGACAGCGACACGGTCTCGCCGTATACCTCGCTGATCAGCGGCGGGTAATCGTAGATCGAGAGGTCATCCGTCTCGCCCACGAAGAAGACCGTCGGGTCATAGACGATCTTCCACAGGTCGTAGGCCTTTCCTTTTAATGCGAGCGTGATCATGATAGCCTGCCGGGTGTGCTCTATGTCCGGCTCTTTGACGAGCGACTCCTGCTCATAGAGGTAAAACGGTATCCTGCCGTACCACATCATCGCCTTGAAATATGCCTTCAGTGCGTCGCTCCGGGTGTAGTGGCCCCGTGGCACATACTGGCTGTAGTCCTCCTTGATGCCGAAGATCGGCGATTCATGGAAGCCGTCATGGGCTTTGATCAGCGTAGTCTCGTCTTCAGCCAGGCGGTTCGCCTCGGAACTGGACGTATTGATCTCTCCGCCCAGCAAGTACCGGGCGACGGCAAAGAAGGCCAGATTTCTGATACAGGCATCCTTCAGCTCGGGGATGCCGGAATCGAGCTGTGCCTGCGCCTCCTGTAGCATCAACTCAGTGAGCTCAGTGACAGCCGGTATGAGCTTGTCGGCCTCGACCCTGCGCAAGGTGAAGTCGAACAGGATATGATATGCATGCAGCACAGAGTCAGTGGTCACGAAGACCGGCTGCCCGGCATCCTTACAGCGCTTGTACAGGTCATATACCTGTGCGTCGGCCGACGGACGTGCATAGAACAGGTTCCTGGCGAGCATGTCCCGGCCGGCTGTGCCGATGTCGACGGAATCCAGACCTGCGACGCCAGAGAGATCTGGCTGTACGAAGTAATCGGCGACTGAAGGGGTAACTGAAACAGGCAGCGGCACGTAGTCAGCGAATGCGGCCCGGACATTGCCGGCGATGGTATAGGTCGGGTTGTTGCCCGGTATAGGCGTGGGCGATGGGAGCGAATCGGTCGTGCGGGTAGTGCAGCCGAGCGCGTTCGCGCCTAAGACGATGGCGGAGGCGGCGCCGGCGGCTTTAAGGAACTTGCGTCGGGTGAGAGGCGGGCCTTGCATAGAGATCAATTATAATTATCAATCGATATACCTTGCTTAAGCTACGATCGCGGCCGTAGTCTAAGCACTATGACACAATGGTCACCGCTGACACCATGGAGCCGTTTAATTGCCAGCCTGAACAGAACACCGTGATGTCCGTAGCGCCATTGTGCCCGCGGTGTTACGCCACGCCCTCCGCGGTTCGGACTTCTGGGCCGGACAGACCTTTGATTTTAATCGATAGCTGTCGAGCAAGCTCCGCGACCTGCCCCATGGCCTCGTCGCCGGGCGGACCGCGGACGTCGACGGCGCCGACTACCTCGATCTTCGTCGTGCCGATCTGTTCCGTCACCTGCCGCAGCGCCCCTCCGCCCCATCCGTAGGAGCCGAGGAATGCAGCGAACTTCAGCGGCGGCCGCAAGACTTTGACAAGGCTGAGCGCATAGCTGGCCAGCGGGTGCAGGCCACCCAGCACGGTCGGCGACCCGAGGACGAGCGCCCGTGCGTCGACCAGCTCCCGTGCGATGTCGCCCACGTCGGCGCCCTGGAGATTGAACACTATGGTCTCGACGCCCCGGTTTTCCAGTGCCTCTGCCATGGCCTTTGCCATGCGATCTGTGGAGCCCCACATGCTGACGAAGGCAATGATCGCTTTTTCACGGGTCTTGCCGGCAGTCCACATGTGGTATTCATCCATTATTCGGCCCGGGTTGCGATAGATCGGCCCGTGGCTCGGCGCAATCATTCCGATATCGAGATCGGATATTTTCTCTATCGCCTGTGCGCCCATCTTCCCATAGGGCATCATAATTTCACCGTAGTACCGCTGGGCCAGCGGGATCAGCCCTTCGTTCTCGTCATCGTACATCCCGAAGGCCGTGTGAGCCCCGAAAAAGTCACAGGGGAACAATATCCGGTCTTCTGACAGATACGTAAACATGGTTTCCGGCCAATGCAGCCATGGGGCCTCGACGAACGAGAGCGTCTTGCCTCCGAGATCGATGCTATCGCCGTCCTTCACGACCATGATGCGGTCGGCAGGCACCTTGAAGTACAGCTTCGCCATCTCTGCGCCTTTAGCGGTCGCGACAAGCCGTGCATCCGGGCTTTCTCCGAGCACGTAGCCGATAGCGCTGGCATGATCGGGCTCCGCGTGATTCATGATCAGGTAGTCGAGCCCATGAAAGTCAGTCACCTGGCTGACCTTGTCGTGGAACTGTGTCCAGAAGCCCGGGTTCGTCGTGTCGATGAGCGCCGTGCGGGAGCGGCCCATCACGATGTATGCGTTGTAGGATGTCCCCTGCGGCAGCGGTATTAGCGCATCGAACATTTTCCGGTCCCAGTCCTTCGCTCCTACCCAGTAAACAGAACTTGCGATCTCTTCCACGTGCCTTGTCTCTTCCATGATCAACAGTATCAGGGCGGATGTTCTTAAAATCGCACGCGAAAAAATACGAACGACCATGGCTGCTCGCTGGCCGCGGATGCCAATAGATTTTAATGTGATCGCATTTCAGTTATGATAGTATGCGAACGATCGACTGGGACGATAGTAAAAATTGTATCAGGATCATCGATCAGACGGCGCTGCCCGGCCGGATGGCGCTCATGGATATTTACGATCTGGAGTCGTTGCAGGAAGCCATTTTGACGTTGCGTGTCAGAGGTGCACCTGCACTGGGAGCGGCCGGAGCCTTCGGCGTGGCCTTGCTGGCGAAGACGATCCCGCCCATGATGTTGCCAGATTACGTTATTGAGCTCAAGGCAGGGGCTGAGCGGCTGAAGAAGACCCGCCCTACGGCAGTCAATTTATCCTGGGGCGTGGAGCGCACGCTGAACCGGGCGCTGACAGGACGGGATGTTGAGGATATCACGAGGCTGGCGCTCGCTGAAGCGAAGGCCGTCGCCGACGACGACGTCGCGCGATGCAAGGCCATCGGAGGTCATGGCGCGAAACTGTTGAAAGACGGCGACACGGTCATGACGCACTGCAACGCGGGCCGGCTGGCCTGCGTGGACTGGGGCACGGCACTGGGTGTGGTCCGCTCGGCTGTGGAAGAGAAGAAGCAAATCAACGTGATCGCCTGCGAAACCAGGCCGCTCAACCAGGGCAGCCGCATCACGGCCTGGGAACTCACGGAGGACGGGATACCTGTCACGCTCATTGCGGATGACATGTCCGGCTACGTGATGCGTAAGGGCATGGTCGACGCGATCATCGTGGGCGCCGACCGCATCACGGAGGACGCAGTCTTCAACAAGATCGGCACGTATACCCACTCGGTACTGGCGAAAGCCCACGGCATCCCGTTCTATGTAGCCGCACCACTCTCGACTTTCGACTTCGAGCACAGAGAGAAGGACATCGTCATCGAGCAGCGCAGCCCCGACGAGCTGCGGTGCTGCGGCGACCGGCTCCTCGCCCCATCGGACGTAAGCGTGCTCAACCCTGCCTTTGACGCGACACCAATGGCGAACGTCACGGCCATCGTCACCGAAATTGGCGTCATGAGGCCACCGATGGACTTCGGCGGGCTAAAGCAAAAGTTGAAGATATGAATGATATATATGTTCGAACTCGAGGGCATCGAGGAGAATGAGCTACCGATATAACTCGCCTGAAATGAAACAGGCGACCGAGGCTGTCATCGATAAGATCGAGAAGGAAGTGGAGCTGAAGGAGCACTATCTCTCCGGGCTCCAGCACGTCTACCGCGTAGATGGCCAGTACCTGTTGATCATCCGCTACAGCAAGAACAAAGATGGCCACTATTACTTCTCCGTCCCCACCGAGTTTCTGAACAACCTTAACATCAAGCACCTCGTGCTCATTCTCGAAGACGCCGAGCACGTGATCGTCCTGCCTTCGTCGCAGATCAACGACCTGCTCGAGGACGTGGAGCCCGGCAGCAAGGGCTGGACCCTCGACGTCTACGATAAAGAAGGCTGGGAGCTGAAGATCGCCAGGACCGAGAACAAGGTCCTCTACATCGACAACTATGTCAACGACTACGATCTGATCTATTCGCGCAGCACCGCGCTATCTGGCAAGACGGCGATGCTGATCATGTGCAAGGACAAGCCGGGCGTGCTTCGTGACATCGCGGGCATGGTGGCCAAGCATGGCGGCAACATCACATTCACACAACAGTTCATCGTCGACAAGGGCGTCAACGAGGGCATGTCCTCGCTCTACATCGAGGTAGAGCAGGTCAAGGACATCGACGACCTCGTGGTCGCGCTGAAGAAGACGAAGCTCACACAGAGCATTACCCTGCATGCGCCCATGGAGCGCATTTTCGGCTCGCGTGTTATCATCATCGGCGGCGGTGCTCAGGTCGCCCAGGTGGCATTAGGCGCGATCAACGAAGCAGACCGGCACAACCTCCGCGGCGAGCGCATCAGCGTCGATACAATCCCCCTGGTGGGCGAAGACACCCTGGCCGACGCGGTCGAAGCGGTCCAGCGGCTGCACCGGGCCCAGATCCTTGTGCTCGCCGGCTCGATCATGGGCGGCCGCATCTCCGAAGAAGTGAAGAAGCTGCACGACGAAGGCATGCCGGTGATCTCGCTGAACATGGCCGGCAGCGTGCCGGACGTCGCCGACCTCGTGGTCACCGATCCAATACAGGCAGGCACCTTCGCGGTCATGCACGTGGCGAAGACCGCCGTGTTCGACATCGAGCGGGTACGGGGCAAGAAGTTTTAAAATTTCTAAACATAGCAGGCGACGGGCGGACTGTGCGCCGGGCGGGGTCGTTCGCGCGTGCGCGTGACCGGGCCTCTGGGCACTCTTGTTCGGGCCTCTGGGCACTCTTGTTCGGGCCTCTGGGCACTCTTGTTCGGGCCTCTGGGCACTCTTGTTCGGGCCTCTG
>JAEZKS010000251.1 GCA_023436075.1 Methanobacteriota archaeon | reverse complement strand
TTATATGGATAATATATTCGAAATACCGCGCCCTCCGTGCCCTTTGAAAGCTTTGTATTAATATAAATTTGGTAATATATTTATAACTGGCGAGGCTATGACTACTCTGGATGCCGGTTACAGGCCGGGCTATAACCTCGCATCCTGCGTCTGGAGCTATCGCTATGAGATCTCGTCTGTTTCCGATGCTGGCATTGTGTATCGTCGCATTTCTCGCCATCTCATCCGGGTTAGCCTGTTCACAGACGAGCTTATACGGCGACGCAAGCAACCCGTCCGGCAGCGCCCAGACGCCGCAAGGCTCAAACTCGGTATCGGACAACGTCGTCGTCCAGGGCTACGTCAGCAAGTCGACCGGCACCAGCGACATACCGGGTGCTCGCATGCCGGTGGCAGGCGCACAGATTTACTTCATACTGAACAATGCCGTTGTTGCCAACGCCACCTCGAACCCGGTCGGCTTCTATGCGGTTTCGCTGCCCGCGTCGAGCGGGTACACTGTGGTCGTCAGCCTTTCCGGATTCCAGACGATAATAGGGAATTATGATATCAGCCACACTCAGAACCTCGATTTTAGCCTGACACCCATACCATTCAACGGCTTCGTCCCGTATGCGCTGTACCCGGTGCTGGAGACCAGCCCGGGACGGGAGACAGAATGCACGATCGTCGTCCAGAACTTCCAGATCGTCGACCAGATGGTTACATTCACCGTGACGACGGGGGGCGACATGCAGGCATGGTTTCCCAGCGGCGAAGCCATGATGGTCCGCTCAGGGAATACGAACACGATGATCTTCAAGCTTAAGTATGTCGGCACAGCGCTGGGCCCGCAAGTCCTGAAGGTGCTGGTGAACGGCGGGATCTACTTCGCGGAGATCCCGGTCATCGCGGTGGTCAAAGACCTGCCGTTCGAAGAGATCAGGTTCTGGACTTACTCGCCGGAGAGATCAGCCAGGCCCGGGGATACGGTATCATTTGTCATCAACGCCGAGAACAAGTACGCGCAGGACAAGGATTTGCGGGTGAACGTCGACAAACCCGACGGCTGGAGCGTCTCCACGGGCAACGGCACGGAGCTGTACGTCCCCGATGGAAAGACTGGCAGCTCGAACCTCTGGGTCTACGTACCCAGTGATACAAGTCCCGGTAACTACACGATCAACATGACTCTCGAAGGTCAGGGCTTCCGCTCCAACCCGCTCGTGCTGAAAGTCCGTGTGGAGGGCAGGCCGGTCTACGACGCCATTATCAGAGGACAGAACCGCTCTGCCGAAGGATATCCGCTGCTCGACCTCTCCCCGGGACAGCCGTTCAGCCTGCAGGTGCGAGTCTACAATAGCTGGGACTTCCCGGTTTCCCTCCAGGCGACCGCAGAGGTCGGGGACAACTGGGACAGCTACATCGAAGGCGTGCCCGGCGGGCGTGTGTACATTGACCCCGGCAAAGCGCTGGAATTTACAGTGAAATCCCGGGTTCCTGATGAGACGTATGGCAACTTCACCGCCCGAGTTTACCTTGAGTCCGCCGGCCAGCCGATGACGCTGCTGGCACTCGTCAGGGTGCCAGCACCCCCGCAGCCGGAGCCAGGGGCGAAACACGACAACTGGGCAGGCATCGCCCTGACCGGCGCGACTGCTGCAATCTTCCTGGGGATAATGGGCGCTTCCCTCCTGAGACGGATCAAATAGCTTTTACTACGTGTATGGCTTGACATTATGGTTTTACGGACCTGGCGTCGTTTGACACTAAAACTCGACAAAACACCTGAAGGCTGAAAGGGGCGGCCGCTCGCGCGCATGTTCAAATGCACGGGCATGGCATGCGACGTTTGCCCGGCCCGCTTTAAACAATACCTCTGTCGACCAGAGATCCGGTCATGAGCCAACTCTCTGCGTTAATCAAATTTAGCTATAGTCACGTTGCTGACGTCAGCATTTATGGCCATGTCGAAACGGACCTTCTCTTCCCAGCCAGCCTTCGCGAACATGTCCATGAAACAGAGGCCGATCACCTTGCTGCCAGGCTTGAGCACCTTACCGATGACCTCGTTCGCGCCCTCCGGGCCTATGGTGCACTGGGGCATGGAGATGCCGCCCAGCAACACTACGTAGTCCGCAGCGTGCGGGTCTGCCAGGCCACCGATCTGCATGCCGATGCCGTCGACGTGCCAGATCCCGCGGGCGTCGTCAAGAATACCGTCGGGAACCAGGACCATCTCCGGCCGATATTCGCGGATCGCGTACGCGAATAGTTCTACGAAAGGAACGCAGGTGCCCGCACAGCCCACGAAAACTATCTTCTTCGGTGGCTCTATGCGCTGCGCTTTCATCGTGGACTTGAAAGCCCTTAGCATGCCGGAAAGCCCTTTCGTCGCCTCTACGATGTTCTTCCCCATGCGTATCAGTCCAGGTTTTTGAGTTCCTTGATGTTCATCACGGCCGCCAGCGGCATGATGCGGGTCTTGATCCCGGCCTCTCCAAGCGCGGCGAACGGGTTGATCCCCGAGTAGCTGGCGACGCCGCATTTGCCCAGCTCGATGGGGACACCATACAGCGGCCGCACCCGCTGGCAGTCGGAGAAGACTCCGCTGACGCCCACGTCTCTCATGCTCTCGAGGGCTTTCACTGCGTTGTGGCGAGCGGTGATCGGTATCTCGCGCACGTTGGCCAGTGCCCGGCCGCTGCCCTTCTCAAGGAGCTTCAGGAGGGACGTCATTTTCCGGGCCGTGAAAATGCTCATGGGATTGATGGACGTGCCACTATAGTCGATAATGTCGGTGAAGCGAGTGATCTGGCCGTCGTCGATCTGGACGATGCCGCCATACTTCAGGGTGACCGGTATGCCGCTCTTCAGCAGCACGCCGTCGATGGTGATGCTGCACACGGTGGCGAACGCTACCTGCCCCTCGGGCACGTCGTTCTCCAGGATCACCTGGCCTTCGTCGACCACTTTGATCCTGGAGCTGATGGCGTATCCGGCCTCCACTATCCGCTTGATGATGCTCAGGGACTGCTCGAACTGCGTCTTGGATACGTAGCAGATGTTCACCGCGACGTCACCCGATATAGTTCGGGGCTCGAAGGACGTCATGAACTCGATGTCCTTGATGCGTGTAGAAACGAACCCGAGGCGATCGGTCACCAGCGCCTGCTTGAGCTCGTCCTCGCCCTGCGCCGTCAGCACCCTCCCGAGGTACCCGTGCTTTTTGGTAAAGCCCCGCTCGTCCAGCATCCGCAGGTGGTAGCGGACGGCACGCTCCCCGAGGTTGTAGCCCCGGCGGTTCATTTCCTCTGCGATCTTCCGGGCCCCCATCTCTTCCGTGGACTCACTCAGTATTCTCAGGATTTCGATGAGCTTGCGCTGTGTCTCTGCGTCCGGCATTTATCTGTTCCACCAAAACTCTTTAGCGTCTAACTTGATGCTATGCGACTTTATATTTTGCTGTTCGTCGTATGTGAAGAGGCATCGGCCGGTTAAATATTTTCAGACTGCCGGCACCCGTAACCAATACGCTTATGCCTGATCAAATGATATCTTGGCGCCATCTTTGCGGCTGCGACCATGTAAGTGAGACATTGTCGTGTCCGCGAGGAGGATTGAAACTATGGGATTATTCGATAAGGTGTTCGGCGGCAACCAGCCCCCGAAGATGACCTCGCAGGAGGCGTTCGTAGGCGTTGTCTTGTCCGCGGTCGCCGCAGACGGCGTGATCACGCAGGAAGAAGCGCTGGGCGTTGCTGCCACGCTCAGCCGCATGAAGCTTTTCCAGGGCGTGAACCAGAAGCAGATGAATGGCATGTTCGACAGGATCGTCAACACCCTGAAAAGCCAGGGTCCCTCGCCGCTCATCGCCGCTGCGAAAGAGACGCTTCCGGCCGACCTGCGAGACACGGCCTTTGCCGTAGCGGCAGACCTGGTGCTCGCCGACGGCGTCGTCGAGGACAAGGAGAAGAAGTTCCTCGAGGATCTCCAGAAGGCGCTGGGCGTCACGGACGACATAGCGCTGAAGATCACCGAAGTGCTGGTGATCAAGAACAGGGGTTAAACACTCAGCCATGGCAGACGTACGATCTGCCTCGGTCACTTTTCATCTTTTTACAGTATCGCCGGGATCGCGGCGTCGTGAAGCTATCTTTCGATGACTGCATCTCAGACTGTCGATACAGGTCTTGCCTGATCACGCATGCACATGACCGGCATCCGTGCGTTCCAGCAGAAGCCTGAGAACATCATTCTTGCCATGTCGTTGCGTCGTCATCCCTTCGACGATCGCCGTATTTGCCTGTGGCAAAGTATTTATAATTAATAATCATTATAGATTTTTGCCCTCATCCGGGCAGAAGATTAGCGTGAACAGTAGTAACGTTATGAACATATGTATCTACGGCACCGGCGGCGTCGGTGGGTATTTTGGCGGCTGCATGGCCGATGCCTGCTGGTGCAGGGAGCCGAAGGTCGCGAACGTCTTTTTTATCGCCCGCGGGCCACACCTCGCGGAGATCAGGCGCTCGGGCCTCGTACTTAATACGACGGAGCGTAAAAACGTGATGTGCCGGCCGACTATGGCCGCAGAAGGCCTGGCCGAGATCCCGGCACCTGATCTATGCCTAGTCTGTGTAAAGAGCTACGACCTGGATAATGCCATTCGCGACCTGAAGAAGGTAGCCCGTAACGAGACTATCATCGTCCCACTGCTGAACGGCGTCGACATATACCAGCGCATCCGGAGCGAGCTTGCCGCCGGGATAATCCTGCCGGCATGGGCCTACGTCGAGGCCCATGTAGAGAGGCCGGGGACGGTGACACAGACGAGCGGCGACAGCATCATCAGGCTGGGCCCAGACCCACTATACCCGGAGTATTATCCGACGGGAGCGCTGAAAGTGCTAGACGAGCTTGGGATAAAGACTATCTGGAACCGAGATCCGTTCCCGGAGATATGGGAAAAATACATCTTCGTCGCCGGATATAGCCTGGTCACCGCCTGCTATGGCTGCACCATCGGCGAAGCGGCCTCCGATCCGCCGCTGAAGGAGCTGGTAACGGGCGTCATGGCGGAGATCACAGCGATCGCCCGCAGGAAGGACGTCAGGCTCCCGGACGACATCGTAGAGAAGTCTCTCAAAAAAGCCGGAAACTTCGCCTTCGAGGCAAAAACGTCCTACCAGAGAGATGTCGAGGCGAACGGCCGGCGGAACGAGAGCGACCTGTTTGGCGAGACTATCATAAAGATGGGAAAAGAGTACAATGTACCGACGCCTGTCACGGAGCAAGTATACAGGCAGATCCTTAAAAATGGTGAATAAACCACTGAGGTAAATCACAGAGGCGCGTGCTCTTTGTGGCCTCCGTGCCCTCTGTGTTCCGATGCCTATTTTTTCAGCATCGCCTGTACGAACCCTAAGAATGGCGGCGCGGGACGTTCCGGCCGGGACTTGAACTCCGGGTGGAACTGAGTGCCAAGGAAGAACCTGTGCTTCGGGAGCTCACACATTTCCATGCGGTTATCGTTCTTGGCTGAGAAGACCATTCCGTGGTGCTCGATCGTCTCGATCAGCTCGGGGTTGACCTCGTAGCGGTGCCGGTGGCGCTCGCTGATCTTGCCCTTGCCGTAGAGCTTATGGGCCAGCGTATTGTCCTTGATCCACACCATGTGCTCGCCAAGCCTCATCGTACCGCCCATCTTCTTGACGTCCTTCTGCTCTGGCAGCAGGTCGATCACGTGGGTGCCGGGCCCAAGCTCGCTGCTCGTCGCGTCCGGGAAGCCGGCCACGTGACGGGTGAACTCGATGACCGCAAGCTGGAAGCCGAAGCACAGGCCGAGGTACGGGACGTTGTGCTCCCTGGCGTACTGGATGGCCTTGATGTTACCTTCGACGCCACGGTTGCCGAAACCACCCGGGACGAGGATGCCGTCGACGTCGCTGAAGAACGTCGAGAGGTCGGACGCATTCTCCACGTCTTCCGACTCGATCCACTTGATCGTCATCTTGCAGCCGCAGGCGATAGCGGCATGCTTGAGCGCCTCTTTCACGCTCAGGTATACGTCCTCGATGCCGTACTTGCTCACGATGCCGACCGTGACCTTCTTGTCAGCCGAGTCCATCCGGCGCACCATCTGGGCCCATGACTGGTTGTCCTCCCGGACTGGCAGGTTCATGCGCTTCATCAGGTAGTCGGCGAGGCCCTCCTGCTCCATCTGGATAGGGACCTTGTAGATGTCGTCAGAGTCGTGGGCGCTGATGATCGCCGCCTCTGGCACGTCGCAGAACATGGAGATCTTGGACTTGGTCGACTGGTCGAGCGGCTTCTTACACCGGCCCACGATGATGTCCGGCTTGACGCCGAGCTCGCGCAGCTCCTTGACCGAGTGCTGAGTCGGCTTGGTTTTCATGTCACCCATGGTGTCGATAGGCACCAGGGTGACGTGGATGAGAGTGATGTCTTCGTCCTTTTCCTCGGCACGCATCTGGCGTACCGCTTCAAGGAACGGCATGCTCTCGATATCGCCTACAGTGCCGCCCACCTCTACGAGGCAGATCTCGGCGCCGCTTTCCCGGGCGACCTTGCGGATGCGCTCCTTGATCTCGTTGGTAATGTGAGGGATGATCTGGACCGTCTTGCCCAGGTAGTCGCCCCGGCGCTCCTTCTCGATGACAGTCTTGTATATTTTGCCAGTGGTGATGTTGTGAGGCGAGGTCAGGTCGATGTCCATGAAGCGCTCGTAGTGGCCCAGGTCGATGTCCACCTCGCCGCCGTCCTTGAGCACGTAGACTTCGCCGTGCTGGAAGGGGCTCATGGTGCCGGCGTCGATGTTGATGTACGGGTCGATCTTGATGGCGGTCATGCTGTAGCCCTTGTTCTTCAGTATCCTGCCGGTCGAGGCCGCAGTGATGCCCTTGCCAAGACCGCTCATAACGCCACCAGTCACAACAACGTACTTCATTTTACCATCCTCGTAATACCAACAATATAATGATTTTAATAGGCTCGTTTAAGGTATAAACTTACTCATATACCTGTCGGGTACGAGATAAGAAAATCAATAAAAGCCAATACAGCGCGCCTGTAGAAAAACGATGAAAGTCAGGATTTCATGTCGGTCGATGCCCGTGCCATGTTGAATCTAAATTAAAGCTGACAAAAGCTAACATTACACGCCGATCGACACCCGTTCATTGTAACACTATAAATAAAGCCAACATAACACGCCGGTCGACGTTCGTGCAGATAGAAAATTAATATAAGCAAATACAACACGCCGATCGACGCCCGTGCCTTTCTGGCACGTGCTGTTCGGATTTTTACGGTGCTTTGAGATGTCTTGGACGGGCTTGCACCCTCGTTGCCACGACACTGCTCGCATTCGCTCGCAGCGTCGAGGCTCCTTCGCAAGCCCTGAAAAACGCGCCTGTTTGGCAGCGTTTTTCACCGCGCCATCACCCGCACCCCGGCATAGCTTCGCATGCCGGGGCCATTCGGCCGAAAAAACCCTCACCCGACCGCGGGAGAAGCACAGGGTATGGCTTATAACTTTGCCTGCCAGGGCTGGTTGTTTGATCTTCCGCGTAGCGAAGCGGAGCGGTGTAGCCAGGGGAGGCCAGCGGAGGCCGTAGGCCGGAGCGACTGGAGGGGGCGGGGTGGCGGGCCGTAGCGAAGCGGAGGGCTTGGAGTTAAAACCCCCCTCATGATCCGTCAAAAGCAGAAAGGCTAAACAGCCCTGTAAACTCGTTTCTTGTTAACGTATGAACTTATTCATAGCATTTACAAGGTGCGAGCGCAGTCCGGACGGCGCAGCACCTGAAACCCCGGAGTAGGAAGTGTAGCTGAGCCGGCACGGGCATCAGCCTGTGAACAAGACGAGGAACGTCATTTTTGCATCATCGCAGCAATTCGAGCGCACGCGATGAATAGCGAGCTGGACACGATTTGCTGCCCAAAGCGTTCTCATGGAACATTTTTATTCAAAAGATTTCGAAAAAGACTAATCGCCGCCGCCCAGCATCCTGACTGCCATATAGGACATCAATAATACGAAGACCATTGCGGCCGCGAGCGCGCCGTAGAACTGCGGGATCGACGAAGGATACGATTCGCTAGAGAACGTGTAATAGAGGATTGCCACCACGGCGATGACGCCGATCACTGCCAGTATCAGCATCGAGCTGACAGCGCCCGAAAGCTGCCGGGGGTCGATGTGCAGGTTCAGGCCGAGCGTCCGACCCAGCGACCGGCCGTGCCGTCCGCTGCGTGTGCCGGAGGAAGATGGAGAGAGCGTCCTTTTTCCGCCTTTGCGGCCGGGGTTCGGGATGCCTTTCCTGCCGGGCGAGGGAGTGTAGGACGGACCGTCGTCGATCCCGTCGTAACCCTCGATATCGAACGCCTCGTCGCTCATCGTCTTCACCTCAGCGCAGGCGGCAGCAGGTTGGGGATGCCGTCTTCGATAGGATAGGTTTCATTACACTTCGGACAGAAGAGCGAGCCTTCGATGATCTCGCTGCCCTCTTCTTTTCGAACGGTCAGCTTCAGGTCGCCCTTGCAGACAGGACAACAGAGTATGTCCATCAGGTCTTTCTTCATTTGCGATTCCTCAGGTCGACGATCTCGTTCAGGCTGGGCCCGGTCGACAGCAGCGTAAACGGCACGCCTGCGTCTTTTTCCGCCTGCCTGATGAAGTCTTTCACCTTATCCGAGAGCTTATCCCAGTCGGTTACGCCCCGGCACGCCGGGTCGATTCGGTCCAGGCCGGTCACGGCCGCCTGCGTCGCGCCATTGATCATGGCCGAGTAGCGGGCCATCTTTCCGTCCCAGTAGCCGATGCGCCGTGCCCGGCCGGTGACAGTGCCGAATTCGGCGATGCCCAGCTTCTGTGCCTCGGCGACAGGCATCTCCGTCTCGAACGGCCCCTCGCCGACGCGCGTCGGGAAAGCCTTGAAGACGACAACGACTTCGTCGATGCGCGTTGGGCCGACACCCACGTCGGACGCCAGCGCGGAGGCGGAGGTGTCCTTAGAGGTGACGAACGGGTAGGTGCCGTAGTACAGCGAAATGCCGAAGCCCTGGGAGCCCTCGATGATGATGCTCTCGCCCCGGTCGATGGCGTCGTTGCACTCCTGCGCCACGTCGGTCAGGTACTTCTTCAGCTCAGGCACCTCTTTGGCCTGCTTCGCGCTGCGCATCACCCGCTCCTTGTTCGCGGGCCCGCAGCCGGTGCCGGTCGTCCCGATCTTCTTGGCCAGGCGCTCCGTGCCCTTGTCCTCCTCGATGTGCTTCGGCTCGATGATCGAGCAGCGGCTGTCGACACCGAGCCGGACTCCCGCATTCAGCAGCGACACTTCGCGATCGAGAACGTTCGGATCGACGAGCACGCCGGCTCCGATTAAAAGTCTCGCTTTATCGTAAATGAATCCCGACGGGATCATACGGACCCCGTGCTTGACGCCGTCTTTGATAACAGTGTGACCCGCATTCGGGCCGACCCCGCCTCTCGCGATGATGGAGGGGTGATCGGTGTAGGCGATATGGGCGACGATCTTGCCCTTGCCCTCGTCGCCGAAGAACCCACCAACAACGATGGATGTGACCATTAAAGTATCTCCATCATATCTATAGGGCAATTCTTTAAAAAGGTTGCTATCTTGCGGAGAGGTCAACAGGACATAAGACATGAAGGACACGGGACTTGCCAACGATAGATGAGAACCGGAATGCATCTCACGATAGACTATGGTGTGGCAACTGTCCTATTAGACAATAAGAGCAGCATATCCGGGCCATTGCAATACGAGCAGGTTTAACAGTCTGTTTGTGCTAATGGCTGGGCGAAGTCGTCTTCTCTGTATAAATACTCTTACCATAATCTATAAATATAACATTCAGTATTTTGCGAAATTTGTTATAATTAGCCCTCATGATAACGTGCCCGATGCTTTCCGTTTTGTTGGATATTTTTTGTCGTACATGTGTAATCACATATATAGTCACATGTAATATTTGCTGATAAATATTAATATGGTAGGCGCTTAAAGGGCTATTGGTAAAAGGACGATTAATCTTTTTATCATGGGTATTAGGTGCTGTCATGAGGGTTCCAACATTACTTGTAGCGATATGTGTACTATTCGTCGTTTGCATACTATCAACGGTTAATGCATCAGCAGATACTCCCCCTGCAGGCTATGCATATGTGAAGTCTCATACGATTAGTGGCAGTCCGGATGGTACATTATCCAACTATCAGGTAAAACTAGTCGTTCACAGCGACAGTGGTAGTGATAATGGTCAGGACGTTTACCTGAATGGTCACAGTTTAAGCTGGCCAAACGACCTACGGTTCACGAACGATGCTAACACGCTTCTCAGCTACTGGGTCGAATCCAGCAATGCTAGTATGGTCGTCGTCTGGGTGAGGGTGGATAGTATACCTGTTGCGCCTGGTGTGGCTACTGTCAAATTGTATTATGGCAAAACGGGCGATACGAGCCCTAGCAGTGGACAGAACACGTTTTTGCTTTACGATGAGTTCTCTAACCTGAACCAATGGACTTCGAGCACCAATCATGATGCTTCGGTAACCTGTGATGGCAGCGAGGTAGAGATCAAGTCAAGATCGTCCGGTGGTAATAACGATTGGGCCCGGATCACGACGAACAACAATTATCCGTACAGCAACGTGATGGTATGGTACCGATACCGCGCCCAGGACACCGTGATGGGGGGCCGGGACGATGAGGCCGCTGATAGCGGCGTTGGCACTGCTAACTTTGATTCTGCCAACTCATGGCGAGCAGGACCGTACATCTACAAATGGGCAGGACAACAAACCCAATACCGCTTCACACTCAGCGGCAGCGAAAAATACAGGGATAGCGCAGGCGTTCCTAACAACGCGTGGACAAGCTACGTCGACTCTAAGGTATATGCGAGCACCTCTAACATTTACGCTTATGAAAACGATGTACTGAAGTGGTCGGGATCATGGGGCAACTACGCAGACGGCCAAA
>JAEZKS010000074.1 GCA_023436075.1 Methanobacteriota archaeon | reverse complement strand
CATATCATCCACTTTTTATCGGCACGCAAATAGCACTGTCACGGCACGGTATTGGATCAAAAAATTTTTGAACAATAAGTTTAATATGTTATGCAACTAACTATAATGTATTTGTTTAGAAGCCATGTCGCGCGCATGCGAGGAAAGTCCGGCTCCGCAGGGATCGCCCGTCCCTGGCAGTCGCGTGATGGAAAGGTATTAAAATGATAAATGGTTATCTTTAACAACTTGAGACAGGACTCTCCGCGATTATGACATCGATGATTTTACCAGACGTCCAGGCTACGCGTTCGGAAGTGGCTATCAATCTCTCCCGTGTCGGCGTCACTAACGTCAAGAAGCTCGTGAAGGTCGCCCGGACCGGGAAGCGGCCCATCATCCTCATCTCAACATTCAACATGTACGTCGATCTGCCCTCGGACAGGCGAGGTGCCAACCTTTCCCGCAACTTCGAGGTGATCGACGAGGTCCTCGAGGAAATGGTCAAATCCCCGGTCTACGAGATCGAAGATCTGTGCGGCGAGGTCGCCCGGCGCCTGCTGAAGCGGCACGAGTACGCCACCCGCTCGGAAGTCCACATGGACAGCGAGCTGATCGTCAAGCGCAAGACGCCCCAGACCGAGATGCAGTCCCAGAAGGTCGTCAAGGTGTTCGCGAAGGCGATTGCCCAGCGGGGCGAGCAGATCGAGGTGAAGAAGATCATCGGCGCCGAAGTCATCGGCATCACCGCATGCCCGTGCGCGCAGGAGATCATGCGCGCGTCCGCCGAGGAAGAGCTTCTCAAATTGAACGTCCCGCCTGAGAAAATCGAAGCTTTCTTCAAGAAGATACCCATGGCGACTCACAACCAGCGTGGCCGTGGCATCGTCTCGGTGGAGACCGACGGCAATTACCGGGTGCCGCTGGACACGATCATCGCCATCATCGAGCGCTCCATGAGCACCGCGAGCTTCGAGCTGCTGAAGCGCGGCGACGAGTACCAGGTGGTCAAGAACGCCCACGACAACCCTAAGTTCGTCGAGGACTGCGTGCGAGACATGGCGAAGCACGTCGTAGAAGACTTCCCGGAACTGCCCGACGATGCGATCGTCAAGATCAAGCAGATCAACGAGGAGAGCATCCATCAACACAACGCATTTGCTGAGCTCTCCACCACGATGGGACAGATGCGTGCCGAACTGAAGGGCGTGTGACACCATCGCAGAGCATCCGTGCCCCTGTGCCCCTGTACTCTCTGTGTTCAATGTTAAGGAATAAACCTAAATAATACCTTAACCTACATTATCCTATGCAAAAAACGCTTGTATTGGCAGGAGCCATCCTGTTCGTCGGCGCTTTTTTCATCGCTCTCACTCCGGTTGCCGTCTCCGGCCAGGCCGATGGATCTACCATTTCTATGGACCGATACGTGAACTTTAGTAACGGCCTGACTGTTCACCTCACGTATGTTGCTCTCTCAAACGTCACCTACGGTGGCGCCTATTCGCCGGACCCGGTGAACACGACCTGGCCTGTCCTCGGCTTCGAGTACCGGAACAACGGCACCCAGCAGGTGGCTTGCCGTTTCCACGTACAGATCTCCGATGACACCGGCACAGTACCGGCGAAATGGAAGTACGACAAGACGGATGATACAATATACCAGCCCCTATACCCCGGCCAGACTTCACCCCCGGTGACGCTTGAGTTCGCCATGCCGAATGACAGGACGTTGACGAACCTATCCATCATCGATGACGGGCTAAAAGAAGTAGTCGAGGTCATCCCGATCGTCTACTCTGCGACGTCTGACCCTGCTATCGAGTCATCAGGATCCACAGGCGAAAACTGGGATGGCCTGCGTAACCTGATGCTCATCCCGATCTTGCTGGGACTGGTGGGGCTCGTCGGGTGGTTCATGGCCAGGAAACGGCTGTTTTAAGCCGTAATATACAGCCCTCCACTTTATTCCTTTTATTATGCTCATTGCAATGCAATTTAGACGTCTCTGTGTTGACCGTTCGTATGAATAAGCCTATATATGTATACAATGATCGTTTTTCACCATGCAAAGGCGGTTAACACTCATAACGACACCCCTGTTGGTCGCAACGCTGCTCGTGGCAATGGCTGCGGGCACTGCGTCGGCGGCGCCAGCTTCCAGTATTCTTGCAACAATCCAGCTGGACAAGGACGTAGAGGTCACTCCGGGCATGCAAGCACACCTGATGTACATCTCCATTTCGGACGAGACATGGGGTGGCTCCTATGCCCAGGACCCATCCGCGGTCATCTATCCTATCCTGAGCTACACGTACGAGAACCATGGCACCGTCCCGCAGACCGGACATCTCAACGTCCGATTCGTGGATGACCAGGGGCAATCGTACGAGGGCAATGACGAAGGTACCATGGATACGATCGCACCGGGCAAAACGTCTTCGACGCGAACAATAGAGATCAATATACCCAAAGACCGCAAGCTCACCGGGTTAGTCGTGATCATGGGCTTCGAAGAGGTAACCTATCCTATTGACTACCCTGACCTTCAGACTCCCACCGCTACCCCGGAGCCGAGCGGGGCGCCCTCGGCCAGCCCTAAGGGAACAATCTGCATCGGCGCAATGCTGCTGCCGCTGGTGCTCGTCGGCACCGTGTGGATCGGAAAGCGAATGGCCCGGAAATAACGGCTTCATGGCAGAAATAATATATTCCCGTGAACTGCAGAAACTACTGATGAAACGTCCCGCGCTCAGGGACCGGATCGAGGCCGTCACGAATGGCCATTTCCCTGAGATAACGCGGGCCAGGTTCGGGCGAGCGTCGCGCAGCGCGTACTACGACTTCCGCACTGGCACAGTCCGGGTGAACAGCGGATGCAGCGTATACGTGATCGGCCATGAGCTGGTCCATCTCATGCAGGACGCCCGACACTTCGACGGCACGACGCTTCCGTCCGGAGAGCGGTCCTGCGATCTCTTTCTCTTTGCTCGTAGCCCTGCACTGGTCGCCGACCTGTGGGATGGCGACGCAAGCTACCTCCTACGCGGATCGCGGGGCCGCATGCTAACGGCCCGGCTCCCGCGAGAGGCGGGACAGCTCCTGGTCCACGAGGTTTGCGCCGAAGCCATGCGACTGCGCAGCGCCGGCGAGCGCAACTACATCCGGTGGGCGGAGCGAGAGATCGATGCGAGGCTTTCGCCCTGTATACGGCCTACGTAGCTGCCAGGATATCGTTAAGCCTGACTGGCGCCGCATTTGCCGGGAAGGTAGCGCCGGATTTCAGCATGTCGGCCATAATGCCGGCAGCCTTCGGGTTACTCTCTACCGTCAGCTTCATCTGGCCGACATCGTAGCTCATACTGATCGGACTGTCCAGTTTCACGGATCGGGTAGTCCCATCGGGCAGATAGACGGTCACCTTCCCGAACTGGAAGTCGTATACCCCCTTGCCCTTAGCTGTCCCAGCCATCGTGAAGTCCTGCAAGGCTATGACAGCGTTCGCCCCGGCGACCGGTATGACGCTCCTGTCTGCGTAGTCGATGGTCGCTCTGGCCGGTAATGCGTCTGTCATCGAGATCGTTCCTGCGCCGGTGGACGCGTTACATGTCCCTTTCAATGGCGCATTGTAAGTCGCGACAGCCCCGATCTTTTTAATCTCTTTATCGTCCATCGGTAAGATCTTGGCCGCGTATGGCACGTTAAAATTCACGTTGCCGTCAGTCATATTGCCCGCATGGATCGTCATGAAGACCGCTTTTGGCGTGACCAGCGAAGCAAGATCCAGGATATCATTTACCGACATAGTACTCTGTTGTGGTGCCGCCGACAGGACTGTGGCTGCCACTGCAATGACAGCCAGCGCTGCTATTATCGAGATCAATATTTTCATCAGCACAGTCTCATCCCCTGTACTGAATCACCGAACGCAACCAAATACATTCACGAAATCTTTCGCGACGGCTACTTTGTCGCCATGATACTGCTCAGCTCGACTGGCTTCGAATCCGCGGGAAATGTGATCCCCGACGCAAACGTGCCTGCGATCGTGCTTGCGACTCCTGGCTCAATCTCGATCGCCTGTGTCTGCTGGCCTGCATAAGCTGTCATCTTGATGGGAAAGCTTAGCGTGAATGTGTTAGCCGCCGTCCCGTCGGGCAGGTAGATACTGAGTTTCCCGAACTCGAAGCTGTATTTGTCGCCTGTGACGCCTGCTTTTTTCACGTCATGCAATATCACGATGGCGTTCGCCCCTGCGACCGGAATAGCCGACTCGTTCAGGTAACCGGTCGTCGACTCGGCGGGCAAAGCTTCGGCAGCAGAGAGCGTTCCAGTGCCCCCGGCTATGTTCAGTGATCCTGACGCAGGCCTTTTCGGTGTCGATACTTTCGCATAATCGACGTCGCCAGACCTGAACACTTTAGCGGTATACGGCACGTCGAACGTCACTTTGCCGCCTGCCGCATGGCCTCCGGAAATGGCCAGAGCGATCGCCCGAGGCGTTGTCGACGAGGCAAGGTCAGATATTCCTGCCACATCACTGGCTATCTGCGATGTCGCAGGCATGGCTGTAGCCAGTGCTGCCATCACCGACAGCCCTGCTAATACCATAATCAAAGCTTTTTTCTCCATGATCCGATCCCCGAAAATAGATGAATGCCCGGCCATATAGGCTTACGCGACGTATAATGCCGGAAAACGGGCTGTCGACGTGTCTTCTCCGCTGCCTCGTCTCGGCGGACCGATCGCGATATGCTTAAATACCGGCTGATCATAAGAAAATCCCTGCAAGGGGCCCGTCATGAACTTCTTTGTCACCCTGACCACGGCTTGCGATCTGGAGTGCAGGTACTGCTATGGCGAGTGTTGCGACGACTTCGACGAGCACGACGACGGCTTGACTTATGACTATTTCCTGCCCCGTGCCATCGCATACGAGACCGGAACGCTGGCCTGGTTCCTGGCTAATGACAGCAACGCCACCGTCATTTTCTACGGCGGCGAGCCGCTGCTTGAGATCCCCAAAATGCTGGAACTTATGGACGCGCTCCCGGCAAAGCGATTTTTACTACACACGAATGGTACCATGCTGGACATGGTGCCGGCCGACTATCTGAAGCGATTGCACACGATCTCGATCTCTGTCGACGGAGACCGGATGCTGACAGATCACGGCCGCGGCGAGGGCGTCTACGACCTGATCGCGAAGAATGCCCGCGCTGTACGTGAAAAGGGATATCACGGCGAGATCATCGCCCGCATGACCGTGACAGAAGAAACGGATATCTACCGGCAGGTGCTGCACTTGCTGGACAACCATGATTTTTCATTCGACAGTGTGCACTGGCAGCTAAATGCGCTCTTCTGGCGTAACGACCGCAGCAGGCGCCATTTCACGGAATGGGTGCAGGAGAGCTACAACCCGGGCGTCAGTCGGCTCGTCCACGAATGGCTGCGGGTGATGCGCGAAGACGGAAAGGTGCTGAAAATGTACCCGTTCGTCGGCATCATGCAGTCCATGCTTAAAGGCGAGAAGACATTGCTTCGCTGTGGCGCCGGCTGGGCCGAGTACAACGTCCAGACTGACGGCAGGATATCGCCCTGCCCTGTCATGTCGGGGATGAAAGACTTCTACGCCGGCGACATCGGCATGAACTCCGCTGACCTGAAGAAAGTTCTCATCGGCGGCCGGTGCGACGGCTGCGACGTGAGGGATATCTGCGGTGGACGGTGCCTGTATGCTAACGTCACGATGAAATGGGGCGCGGAAGGATTCGACGAAGTCTGCGGCACCGTCCGGCACCTGATTCGCGAGTTACAGGCCGCGTTGCCCGAGATCCGGCAGATGATCGCAGACGGAAAGATTAAAGAAAGCGATTTCGATCACATGCGGTTCAACAGTTGCGAGATCGTTCCCTGAACATCATGCTTAGATAAGATAGCCCTGTGGTGTCTTTTGATAGCTTTCGACTTTGAATGCAAGGAACCGTTTTAGGCCGCAGCGAAGCCTGCGCTCGCTGCGGCCTAAAAACCGCGCTCCAGTTCCTCCCCCGGACGACTAAACAAGAGGGCCCTGTGGCTTTGACAAGAGAGCCCCGTGGCTCGGTCACGCACGCGCGAGGCTGCCCGGCATCTCACCTGAGATTTATTCATAGCCCGTGAAATCCTCTAGCTTGATTTTATCGTCGGGCATTCCCAGCGTTTTCAGCTCTTTGCTCAGCGCAGCGTTCATCCCCGGCGGGCCACAGATATAGAATACCCTTTCCTCATAATCAGGTATCTGATCCTTGATCATCTGCGAGTTGACGTGCCCTTTCAGGCCCTTCCATTCCGGCTCCCTGGTGAGGACGTTCTCGATTTTGATCTTGCTATCCTGCCGCTGCATCTTCTCCAGCTCGTCCCTGAATACGATGTCTGCCCCGGTCTTGTTTGTGTACAGCATTTTGACGTCAGTCTGCAGCTTTTTGTCTACGGTATATCGTAAAATGCTACGCAGCGGCGTGATACCGATGCCACCTGACAGGAAGCCGAGCTTCGGATACTCTCCGGAAAACGTGAACTCTCCGAACGGGCCCCATAGCTTGAACCATTCGCTGCCCTTGTACGTATCAAGGGCTTTCGAGTATTCGCTGTCAGTGATCTTCTTGGTGAACATGAGATAATCTTCCGTCGGGCTGCTGGAGATCGTGAAGTGGTGCATCTTGCTGACGCCCCCGATTTTAATGTTCACGTACATCCACTGGCCTGCCTTATAGTCGAATCCTTCCGGTTTCGGGAAGACGAAGCTCTTTACGTCATGCGTACGGGGCACGACTTTTTCGAGGCGTGTCTCGAAGTTCATGACGCCGGGAGGCTGCATGCTGGGTTCTGCTGCCATGTCGATCTCCTGCTGATCATATCTCGGCTGCGTTCTCATAAAGGTGACCCGCGAAACGTGCACGCCCTTGAGGTCTCAGAGGTTACACGAGGGCACCGAGCTTCAACACAGAGGTCACAGAGGTCACAGAGGACGCACAGAGAACGAATAAAAATATGGCTCACGCAGCCGATTTGTTAAAAATATCCTCTGTGAGTCCTTTGTGTCCTCTGAGACCTCTGTGTTGAAGCTCGGAGACCTCCCGTAAACCTCTGAGACCTCGAAGGGTTGAAACTCGGTGTCCTCTTGCAAACCTCCGAGCCCTCTGCCTGTACCGGCAAAGAGCATTTATAATCCGATGTGCAATTCTATTACCGTATGACCTCGGCCCCGGGAAACGAGAATGCACCGATCGCGATGGAGCTCGCGAAGAAGCAGAAGGCGATCAGTGTCGCGGAGTTCTTCGAGAAGAACCGCCACATGCTGGGCTTCGACTCGCTGCCGCGCTGCCTGATCACCTGCATCAAGGAAGCCGTTGACAACTCGCTCGATGCCTGCGAGGAATCGTCGATACTGCCGGACATATACATCCGCATCCGTAAAGTCGACGACCGGATGCTCAGCATCGTCATCGAAGACAACGGCCCTGGCATCCAAAAGGAAGTGCTGCCACGGGTGTTCGGCAAACTGCTGTACGGCAGCAGGTTCCACGCCATCCGTCAGAGTCGTGGCCAGCAGGGTATCGGCATTTCGGCCGCCGTGCTGTACGGGCAACTGACCAGCGGCCGTCCTGCACGCATCACCTCGAAGATCGACCCCAGGCTCCCGGCATACATGTATGAGCTGAAGATCGATACCGAGACTAACGAGCCCCGGATCGTCTCGGAGCGCGTGGACGAGTTCTTCACCTCGCGTGGCACCCGCGTCGAGATCGAGATGGAAGCCGCATACGTGCGCGGCAAGCAATCGGTGCTGGAGTACCTGCGCAACACGGCCATCGTGAACCCGCATGCCCGGATCACCTTAGTCGACCCGTTCGGCGAGAAGACAGTCTTCGAGCGCGCTTCCGACATCCTGCCGAAGCAGCCCGTCGAGATCAAGCCCCATCCGCGTGGCATCGAGCTTGGCACGCTTCTCAAGATGATGTCGGGCAGCGAGCATGAGAAAATGTCCGCTTTCCTGAACAACGAGTTTGCCAAAGTCGGCGGCTACACGGCCGAGAACATGCTCCGGGAGGCCAGCATCGACCCGAAGATTAACCCCCGTGAGCTGGCAAAGGACGTCGAGGCGGCGAAGCGGCTGATCGGCGCATTCCAGAAGATCAAGGTCATGGCTCCGCCAAAGGACTGTCTGTCGCCCATTACCGAAGATCTGCTGAAGAAAGGCGTAGTGCAGAACCACAAGGTCGACTTCATCGCGACTGCAGCCCGGCCGGCCAACGCCAGCCGGGGCAACCCGTTCCTCGTGGAGGCGCTGATCGCCTACGGTGGCGACATCGACCCGGAGGGTCGCATCGACATCGCCCGCTTCGCCAACCGCGTCCCTCTCATGTACCAGCAGGGCGCCTGTGCGATCACCCACGCCATCGAGCGGATCAACTGGAAGCACTACAACCTCGAACAGGCGAAGAACGCGAAGCTGCCTGCGGGGCCGATCATGATCGTTGTCCATGTCGCCTCTACGAATGTCCCGTTCACCTCCGAGTCCAAGGATGCCGTGGCCGACGTGCCTGAGATCATGGACGAGGTAGAGTTGGCCGTGCGGCAGGCAGCCCGGGAGCTGAGCCGGTTCCTGTCCGAACAGCGCAAGGCGCTGGATGCACGGAAGAAGATCAAGATATTCGCGTGCTACACGAAGGAAGTGGCCATGGCGCTGAAAGACCTGACCGGCAGGGACCCGGCAGTCATCGAGGCGAAATTCACCGACGTGCTGAGCAAGAAATATACGAAGTTCATCGAAGAGCCGGCTGAGCTTACAGCGACTCCTGCAGAGACTCCTGCAGCGGAGCCTGTTGCGGAGCCCACAGTAGCGCCTGTTGTGTCGACCGCGGCAAAACCCTCCTCGAAGAAGGCTGCAAAGTCTGCCGCGAAGGGAGGCGAGTAATATGGTAAAGAAGAGCGAGCAGATCGTCGCGAAGCTGAAATCGATCGGCGAGGAAATCATCGACGATGTCGACGCGGGGAAGAACCCCTCGTTCGACATCAAAATGCGCGCGCTGAGTAACGTCCGCTTCGACGAACAGACTGGCATCATCAAGCTGGGCGACGAACAGCAGAAGCGCTACTACTTCAACGTCGGTCAGGCCAAGAAGTTTCTGCAAACGCTGCTGATCGC
>JAEZKS010000057.1 GCA_023436075.1 Methanobacteriota archaeon | reverse complement strand
GCCCGGTCACGATCGCTACCTACGATACTGCTTACATCCGGGCGGCGGAATTAGGCAACAAGTTCCGGCTCGTCGTGTTCGACGAGGTCCACCACCTCCCGTCGCCCGGCTATTCGACCATCGCCGAGATGTTCGCCTGTCCGGACCGGCTGGGCCTGACGGCCACGTACGAGCGGGAGGACGGCAAAGAGAAAGAGATGCCCAGGCTGGTCGGGGGCAAAGTCTTCGAGATGGGCGTGGAGAGCCTCGAAGGCGTCCACCTGGCTACGTATGACCTGAAAAGGATCAAAGTCCAGTTGCTCCAGGAAGAGGAAGCGGCATACCGGAAGGACTACGATGCTTACCGACAATACCTCAGTGATCACAACATCATTTTGAGAAAGCCGCAGGACTTCGAGCGGCTGGTCATGCGCAGCGGCCGGGATAAGGCTGCAAGGGAGGCTATTCTCGCACGACATCGCGCCCGCACTATCGCGCTGAACTCAAAAGCCAAGCTGGCGGCACTGGCCGACGTGCTCCGGGCCCATAGCGGGCCGGAAGACAAGGCGATCATTTTCACAGAGTATAACGACTTAGTCTATACAATCTCGCGCGAGTTCCTGTTGCCGTTTATCACCTACACGACGGCGAAAGACGAGCGTGCCGAGAACCTGGCAAAGTTCCGGTCCGGCGAGTACAGGGCGATCGTGACTTCGAAAGTGCTCGACGAAGGCGTGGACGTCCCGGATGCTAACATTGGTGTCATACTCAGTGGCAGCGGTAGTCGCCGGGAGTTCGTCCAGCGGCTCGGGCGTATCCTGCGAAAGAAAGGCGATAAGAAGGCGGTGCTCTACGAGATCATCTCCCAGGGGACGATGGAAGAGGGGTCTTCCCGCAGGAGGCGTGAGGACTGATGCTATCGAGCGACCTGCTGGTCACCCGCATCCGGGGCGACGAGATCGCGCCTTTATTCATAATGCCTGAGGGCGATCACCTTGAGCTGGCCAGGGATCTGATCGGCATTTTTGGCGACCACACCGGGAAGAAGCTCGGCGAGTTGAACGACATCCTCGAGGAAATGGAGGACCAGGGCTTCGATTACCGGCTCGTCCGAGGCCTGGTCTCTCTGCTGGAGCGGCGGTGCGACCTCAAGGTGGAAAGTGTCGTCGATCCGGCGACGGCGCGACGGGCCGTTTTCTCAGCTGCTGCGCAGGCATATCCTGTCGCCACTGCGGAAGCGAGAGCGTCTGTTCTCATGAAAGCCGCAGAATCGTTGATGGTCAGTCCTGAAGAGCTGGAACAGGCAATGTACGCTGACCTGGAAAACGAGCTGGTGCTCGCTTCGTTCCGGCCTCCGCAGCCCGATGACCTGATCTATCATTATAACCTGTCGATGGCCCAGACGCTGCTGTTCAAGGCGACGCAGCTCAAGTTCCGTGCGAGCGGAGGCCATAAGGAAGTGCTGCGGCAGGTGAAGCGACTGGGGCTGATGTACGACGCCGAGTACAACGACGGCCGGGTAGACATCACGATCGACGGGCCGGCTTCGGCCATGAAGCTCACCGAGCGCTACGGCACTGCCTTTGCCCGGCTGCTGCCGTTCATCACTGCATCAGACGGCTGGAGCATGGAAGCGTCCATCGTACGCAAGGACTTCTCCGGCTCCCCGCACGTTTACAGATTTACGCTGTCGCAGCAGAAACACGGCTCGCTATTCCGGGAATGGCCCGAAGAGCCCGTCGAGTTCGACAGTGCTATAGAAGAATCGTTCTACGGCGCCTTCGCCTCATCTGCCAGCGGCTGGACGATAGCTCGCGAGCCCGAGCCGCTTATCGCCGGCAAATGGCTGTACATCCCGGACTTCCTGCTGGAGAAGGACGGCATGCGCGTCTACGTGGAGATCGCTGGCTTCTGGACGCCTGAGTACCTGCGCCGGAAGGTGGCAAAGCTCAAGGAGATCAAGGATCGCGAACTGATTGTAATCGCCGACGAAAAGACTTCATGCGAGGCCTTCCGGGACGTGCCCGGCGTGATCTTCTACGACCGGAAGGTGCCGCTGAAGCCTGTGATGCACCGGCTAAACGAGATCGAGAGGGCGCATTCGGCCGTCGGGGCGTCGCGGCTGGAGCAGAGCGGCATAGATCTCGATGGCGACGTGATCTGGCTGGCGGAGATCGCGGGAGATTACGGCGTGAGAATCGAGTCCATGCGGATGTACCTGGAACAGCATCCGCCAGACGGCTATTTTACGGCAGGCGACGAGATGATCAGTGAAAAAATGCTCCGAGAGATCGAAGCAGTTTTGCCGGAGACAATGCCATATGCAGAAGCGGTCGCCGCCGTAAAGCAGAAAGGCATAGCATCGGCAGACACAGTGATCAAAAAGCTAGGCTATGCGGTGAAGTGGAGTGGGCTCGATCCGGACAGCGCCACAATATATAAAATAAAAAAGGAGCCGGTTCAGACCGGCTGATCACGCGCAGTCAAAGAAACCGGACATGCCTATAATCTCGTCGACCGGCGTAAAGGTCGTCTCGATAATGTCGGCGCCAGTCTTTTCCATGTACGCCTGCACTACGAAGTAGCCCAGTGCATAGCCTGCGAAGTCCGGCATGCCGATGGCCTTGCCCCCGAATTTCGTCGCCTTCCGGTCGCCATAGAGGTACGCTCTCACCTCATTGAAGCCTTTCAGGTCGAGCGCTTTCTTCATAGCCTCCTTCACCCGGGACAACTGGCTCATGTCGAACTCCTCGACATAATACCCGACGCGGTCTCTCCCGTACAGTGCAGTGCCGAACGACTCAGCCATCCCCTCCAGGACCATGTACTCGCCGACTGAGATGTTCATCGGGTTGAACGGTGCAGTCGAGAACTTGATCGTGTGGTGGATCTCGTGGGCCAGTGCCGACTGGAACTTCGACATGTTGTACGCGTCCGGCTCGCCATACGTCATCATTACGTAGCCGGGCACACCTCCGAAGCCGGTATAGCTATGGTCCATCGGGTCCATTTTCGACGGGTCGAGCAGGAAGATGCCGGCCTGGATGTGCTCCAGGGGGATCTGGTTTTCGTACCTTTTGAACGCCGAGGCTGCCTTTTCCAGTGTCTCTGTCATCAGGTCCCATGCCCGGTACTGTTGCATGACCTCCAGTCGTTTCAGCGCCTTTGCTTCGAGGTTCTGTGGTGGGAGGAATGACCAGCTCTGGACAAAGAACGCGGCGTCCATCTGGCCGGGCTTCGGATACAGCGAGCCTCCGAAGGCGTTGAACAGGCCTTCATAGGGCTTGAGTAGCTCGTTCCTGAATATTTCAGCTTTCTTTTCTTCGCATGGCTCTGCGATGATCTTCCTGTAGACGGACAACGTGTCCTGTACTGTAAATTCCATATGATTATCTCCTGAATCGTTATCGAAGTTACACTGACGATCCTCGTCAGCGAACAATACCAGCGACTGCTGTTGGTCCAAATGCCGTGCCTCGACGTCTCTCACTCGTCGGCTTTACCGGTCTGCTTGGCAGTCTACAAAAAGACTATAAGAACTGATTGCACATGGGCGATCGCTCTTCCGTCATGCGATCAAAGTATATAAAAAGAGTGCTCAGGGCTTATGTCAGCTTTTCCCGCACCAGATCGTAGAACTTGTCCCCGAGCTTGACAAACAGGGCCGGCGTATCGCACCTCGTGAATGTCATCACGTCCTTCGTGCCCACGTTGACCGTGTACTGCCCGTCCACTACGACCATACATTCCTTGTCCTGTCGCAGCAGCTCCAGCTTGATCTCGCTTGTTCCAGGGATGATCCACGGTCGTGAAGAAAGCTTGTACGGTGCAAGCGGCACGATGATAATCGCGTCCACTCGCGGGTCGACGATGGGACCGCCAGCGCTCATCGCGTAAGCCGTGGAGCCCGTCGGCGTCGCCAGCACCACGCCGTCAGCCCGGAACTCCTCCATCATCTTGCCGTCCACGTGGATGCGGAAGTGCGACATCTTCGACGGCCGGGACGACAACACCACTGCCTCATTCATGGCGCAGGGTAGCTCCTCGTGGTTCCGCATCACGGCCATCCTGGCCCGTTCGGTCACCTCGAAGCCCGCGATGACGTCGTCGATCATGTAGAACGCGCTCTCCGGATCGACCGTGGTCAGGAAGCCTACTTCGCCCATGTTGATGCCGAGGATAGGCGTCGGCTTGGGCATCAATTGCAGCGAGCGCAGGATAGTGCCGTCGCCGCCGAAGATGAGGATCAGGTCGGCGTACATCTCGTCGACTTCCGTAATCTCCTTGCTGTTGCAGACTCCTGCAGTCACCGGGTCCAAGTACAACTTTACTTTGTACGACAGGTGCTTGACGAACCTCGGGATGATGCCTTTTGGATCTTTAGCATCGATGCGCGTGATAATGCCGACGGACTTAGCCTGCATGGGCATGGTGATTACCGATGGTCTATTTGCGCTTTTGGGGTATAAGTGCTTTCGTATTTGGAGGTTTCAGAGGTTTCTTTTAGAGGGCACGGAGGATTTTCACCACAGAGGACACGGGGGACGCAGAGGTAGACAGAGGACGATAAGAATAATGGGCTCATGCAGCCTGGTTCTATAAAACATCCTCTGTGCTTCTCTGTGTCCTCCGTGTCCCCTGTGGTGAAAATCCTCTGCGTCCTCTTGCAGCAAACCTCTTAGACCCCAAAGTCAACAAATTCAGCCTGCGCTAAGTATTTATACGGGTTTAGAACATTATAGGCATATCCGGCTTTAGATATTATATAAAACCGTATATCGAAGCCCTGTACATCTCACAGTAAAATCTTTTAGAGGAAATCAATCATGAAGCAGCAATCTGAAGTCAAGTCGCTGAAGGAAGGAAAATTCGTGATCATCGATGACGAGCCCTGCACTATCGTGGCCGTCCAGCACTCGAAGCCTGGCAAGCACGGCGCCGCCAAGGCCCGTGTAGATGCCATCGGCCTGTTCGACGGTGCCAAGCGGTCCATCGTGCAGCCGGTCGACGCCAAGATCTACATCCCCATCGTCGAGCGGAAGACCGCGCAGGTTTTATCCGTGGCAGGCAGCGTCGCCCAGCTCATGGACACTTCTGACTACTCGACCTTCGAGCTCAC
>JAEZKS010000034.1 GCA_023436075.1 Methanobacteriota archaeon | reverse complement strand
GAGCGGCCTTCGTGCCCAGCGCGGCATCCATCTCCCGCAGTGCCTTCAACTGGTCGTTCGCTAGCGCTTTCAGAGGATACAGGTACAGCGCCGTAGCTTTCTTGTCTTCCAGTAGCGCCTCGAAGACCGGCACGTTGAACGCGAGGGTTTTTCCCGATGCCGTGGGCGTGCAGATGATCACGTCCCTGCCACCAAGCGCGAGATCTATGGCCCGCGCCTGGTGGGCGTAAAGCCTGATTCCATTCCCGTCGAGATAAGCCCGGAGCCCGGGATCGAGAGCGTAGTTGGCGTCGTCGTACTGCGGCTCCCTCGCGTCGATCTCCTCAGTGTGGACGATCTGTCCCTCGTAGTTGGCGTCCGATTTGACGTCCCGGATAAGCTCATCGATGACTGACATTGGCACACTCTTCCTCGCAAAGCCTTGCAAATAGCCTGGCCAGCGTGACGATATCACGCCGGTTGTGCTCCACGATGGGCACCAGCGGGCCGGGGTTCCCGGTGGACAGGTAATGATCGTAGAACTCCGGCACCATGGCGCCCGGAACGTCGTCGTCACGGCTTTCACCGAATATATGCTTTTCGATGGTGGTGAGCCGGGCATCAGGGCACTCGTCCCGGAACCGCCGACGAGCAAAGTGTAGCATGTCAAAGTGGACGTTGCCCAGTTCGCCCGGCATGTCGTAGTACCAGCGCCGCTGGTTGACATAGGGCACATCGAACGACCTGCCGTTGTACGACATGATCGGCCGATCCCCGATCAGATCGCAGAACGCCTGGATCGCCGCGGGCTCTTCGTCGATGTCCCGTGCCAGGAACTGCCGCGTACGGATACGGTCGCCGTCGACGAAGGTCGCCCCGAACAGGAAGATGGGCCGAGAGAACAGCCCCATCGTCTCGATGTCGATGGCGACCAGCTTCTCAGGCCCGGCAAACGCCGTCGTGTTCATGTTGAGCGGGTGAGACTTCGGCAGCCAGTGCCACAGCTCCTGCTGGATGCGATCCGGATCGCACGAGTCGACGAGATCGACGAGCTTACGAGCCTTGTGCTTCCAGGCAGAGTGATCGAGCAGGTCCTCGATACAAGCATAGCCCTCTGCCTGCAACTTCGCCTCCTTCTCCGGCCCGATACCGTGTAGCAGGCGCATGCTGGACAACAGCGCCTTCCTGGCTACGTCTCTCGATATGGGGTGCAGGGAGAAATCGGCCTCACTCTCGATGCAATAGCACTCCCCGGCATCGACGGAGATCGTCCTGCCCTTGATGGCATCCTCAAGAGCTTTGCCATCATACAGCTCGACGAACTTCTTCCGGACCCGGAGCGCGGCCGCGTGGTCGTCGTCGTACATCCAGTCCGCCATGAAGCTCCGGTCATCAGGCGCTTCGTCGACGACGTCGTACTCCTGCCATGCATCTTCCCTGGCCTTGAGCTGGCGAGCGATCGAATCGAGACTGTCCGTACGGTTACCTCATTAGACATAAAACGCATCTCCTTTTATAGCCTTTCCCGAGAGTGCTCTGAAAATAACCGCGCCAGGAAGTGCAAC
The DNA here is from genome assembly GCA_023436075.1 of Methanobacteriota archaeon. Classification (GTDB taxonomy): domain Archaea; phylum Halobacteriota; class Methanocellia; order Methanocellales; family Methanocellaceae; genus Methanocella_A. The sequence continues at coordinate 2,270 of JAEZKS010000034.1, read as the reverse complement.
TGGCGTTTCCAATTGAGCCCTGCGGCTCGGCCACGCGTAAGGTATATATTGAAGATTGCACTACTATAGTTCGCAAAATTCATTGGGCCCGTGGTCTAGCTGGTTATGACGTCGCCTTGACATGGCGGAGGCCATGAGTTCGAATCTCATCGGGCCCACTAAGAATTTTTATGGTTTTTCATCTGGTTAACTGACTCCTGGAAAATATCTCAGTCGTTCGCAGGCCGTTCGCGCGCGTGCGCGTGACCGTTCCGCAGGCAGCTCTTGTTAACAAACCCATTTCTGCCCGTGATGGATTTTATCCAGCAGATACTGATCCCCGCCGGAGAGCTTTGCGTCGGAGCACAGTATGTACAGGCAGATCGGGCTACGTAACTCCCGCGGCAGCATACATCCGGTATCTTCCCGACGAAAGCCCGTTCGCAAGTCGTAGACTTCAGCCATCGTCCGCACCGTCGCTTCGTCCAGCGCCCCGGGCTCCCTGCGCCAGTACCCGAAAGTGCACGCGCACTCAGAACAACAGTTCTTGTCACCCGGCCCCCGATCCCGACAGCAGCCGTCGTGAAAATTGCAGTCGTAATCGACATCTTCGGTCGCCTTTGCCAGACCCCAATAGGTCTCAAGGTCAAAACCGCGTACTCGTGCTACATCTTTTGGCACGATGGCGACGCCCCATTGTTCGAGCAGTTCCATGACCTCTTCGTATCGCACGGTCCTCGCCTCTTCCGGTCAGCCCCAGTTCGCGCCGTACTGGATACGCAACAGCAGGGCCTTTTCATCTCCGGACATCTTCTCGTCGGAGCAATAGATGTACAGGCATGTTGGGCTGCGCAGATCTCGCGGCAGGATACAGCCTTTGCCATCCCGCAGGAATCCGGTTTTCGGATCATAGAATGCCGTCATTTTTTCAGCCGTGTCTTCGTCCAACCTGCCACCTTCTTTGCACCAATAGCCAAACGTAGCAGCACATTTCGAACAACAGCTCCGATCTTCCGCACGCTGTGATCGGCACTGGCCGTCCTGAAAGTTGCAGTCATAGTCGATGCGTTCGGTTTGCAGAGCCAGATTCCGGTAAGCTTCGACATCGAAGCCACGCACACGCATAGCTTCCTTTGGCACAATCTCGATTTTGCGTTCCCGCAGCATCACTTTCAGGTCAGCGTAGTCCATTCAACTCCCAACGTCATGTGCATCCGCCACGTATTCGGGACAATAATAGTTTGTCCTCATCCGACATCATTGCATCGAAGCAATAGGTGAACAGGCAGGTCGGGCTCATGAGTTCCCGAGGCAACGTACAGCCTTCACCGTCATTCAGAAACCCTTTCTCAGGGTCATAGAAAACGGCCAGCCGTCTCACGGTATCTTCATCAAGAGTGCCGTCTTCCTTACGCCAGTACCCGAGCGAGAGAGAACAGCCGTCGAGCGTGCAGCAGCCGTTGCCGCCCATGGCACGGCCATTGCACCGGCCATTGCGAAAGTCACAGTCATAGTCGATTTTCTCAGTCTGCTTAGCCAGTTCCCGAAATGCGTCGACGTCATGGCCGCGGATGCGCTTAGATTCCTTCCGAACGACCATGATTCTCCATTCCCGCAGAAGTCCCGTTAGCTCCTCGTATTCCATCGCATCTAAACTCCGTGATTTTTATTTGGACATGAACGCCCCGAACCGTATGCGCGCCAGCAGTATCTTATCGTCGTCGGACATCTTTCTATCAGAACAGTAAAGGAACAAACAGATAGGACTACGTAATTCCCGCGGCAAGACGCAACCCTGGCCGTCACGTAAGAACCCAGTTTTAGGGTCGTAGTATCCGGCCAGCTTTTTCACGGTGTCCTCGTCGATCGTGCCGCATTCCTTGCGCCAGTACCCGAGCGAGACTGCGCAGCGCGTAGAGATGCAGCACCCGTTGCTGCCCATTGACCGCCCGTTACAGTTGCCGTTCAGGAACACACAGTCGTAGTCGATTTTCTCAGTCTGCCTGGCCAGGCTCCTGTAAGTGTCCACGTCGTGGCCGCGGATGCGCTTCGCATCTTTCGGCACGATGGCGACACCCCAACTGCGTAACAGTGCCACAAACTCTTCGTATTGCACGACTAACACCTTGCCTTGCCTATTTGCAGTTAATCATGGCGGTACAGATATTAAGAGATATTCTCTTCGCAGGCTGCCAAAAAACTATAAATAATCGGCATTCTATAAAACGACAAGAACGCCCCGTTCGGAAAAGCGTTACAGTCCCGTGGGGTAGTGGTCAATCCTGCTGGAC
>JAEZKS010000032.1 GCA_023436075.1 Methanobacteriota archaeon | reverse complement strand
CCGTCCCGCATGAGTCGCCAGAGCAACTCCACATCGAACTCGAAGCCGGTGCAGGCCATTTGCGGCAGTATGCGGTCGATGTTCTGCCGACGGAATATCTTGCCGCCGCACTGGGAATCTCGCACCTTCAGGCCGAACAGTGCACGTGAGAAGAGGAAATTGAAGGACTCGCTGGCCAGCCGCCGGACCAGGTACTGGCTTTCCAGGATCATGGACTCTCTGGACTTGCGATCGGCGATCACGCAGCCGGCGCCAGTACGGTCCATCTCGTCCAGCAGCCGCAGGAACTGGTCCACCTTCAGCGAATTGTCTGCGTCGGCATACCCGACGATCTCGCCTTTCGCCGCCTTGAAGCCCTCGATCACGCCGCCGCCTTTGCCCAGACGGTTCGGAAACTCGAGGACACGCGCATATTTTCTTGCGATCTCTGCCGTACGGTCTTTGCTCCCGTCGCAAACGACGATCAGCTCGTACGCACCGCGTGCAGAAAGGCCAGAGCTGTAGTCGATCAGCGTCTGCTCGATCCTGGCCTCTTCGTTGTACGCAGGAATGATCACGCTAATCAACACGACACCTCAGGCGCGCACATATTTTTCCACTTCGTATATATAATGATCAGTAGAGTTCAGTGGCTGTGATATACGTCACGTTCCCTGTACGGTGCGCTATCGCCGCGAGCGCAGCGCCACGAGGATAATGTCTGCCAGCAGCCCGAAAAAGACGATCTGTAGCCCGCCCAGAAACAGCATGGTGCCGCCGATGATCGAAGCATAGCGCGTGGCAGTGTGGGTAGTCAGCCATTCCTGGATGATCGTAAGCCATACCACGATGCCCGCGATTATCATGAACACGCCTACGGGGAAAAAGATGGTCAGCGGGTTGTAGTCGCGTACCATCCGCACGATAAGCATCAGTATCTGGGAACCATCCTTGTACGCCTTTATCTTCGGCTGGCCTACCCGCTGTCGGTATCGGATGGGAACCTCGACGATATGAAGCGATTTCTTTCTGGCGTCGATGATCATCTCGCTGGCAAAAGGCATACCCTCAGACGCGATCTCCAGCACATCGAACGCGTTCCGGCTGATCGCCCGGAACCCGGTGCGGGAATCCTTGAGCCTCAGCTTGTACAGCATATTGATCGTGGATGTGATGATTCGGTTCCCGATGCGGTTCCGCAGGTTCATCGCACCTTCGTCCATGTGCGCAAAGCGGTTGCCCAGGACAATGTCCGCATAGCCGTCGATGATGGGATCAAGCAGCAGGGGAATCTCATACGGGTCAAATGTGTTGTCGCCGTCGATTATTACGACGATGTCCGTGCCCGGGGACGCATAGCGAAAGCCAGTCATGATCGCATTGCCGTAGCCGGTGTGCTCCTGCATGATCACCCGCGCTCCGGCCTTGCGAGCTTTTTTCGCCGTGTCATCCGACGACTTGTCGACGACGATGACTTCCGTATCGAAGTGCTTGAGCGCCTGGCGTGCCTCGTTGATCACCTTGCCGATGGCCGGCTCGTTCATCGTGGGCACGATTACCGTAACTTTGACATCACGTTCGCGGAGCTGGTCCGGCTGATCGGCATCCACCTTGCTCAACGCTTCTGACGGCATGGTCATCCCCTGTGAAATTAGCGGTTTTATAGAGGCACTACATTACTTATAACCTTAGTGGATAGCACGGAGGGCACTATGGACACTACGGACACAATGTATACGATGCATAAGTTAAGGCAGCTTGCCATGGTGTCCTTTGTGCCCGTTGTGCCCTCCGTGTTTTCAAAAGAGTATTACTAAAATCGTAAGCCATATTATCACCCCGTTTTAAAAAATAAGTCCTAAATGTTCTTATTTTTTTGAAACAGAAATTTCTTATATGTAGAACTTCAAATCAAGCACTAAATGAAAATATGATTCGTTATTAACACCATTTTAAGGGGCAAGGAAGTCTGGGTAGTATGTTCGAAGCATTTACAGCCAATCTGACCGGCGCAAGCAAGCGATCGGGAAAGCTTAGCATTGGTTATTACGAGAAGATTCTGGCGCATCTGCCTGATCCGATCCTGGTAAGGGACGAGAACAGGGACGTCATCTACTGCAACAAGGCAGCACTGAAGCTGACAGGTCGCAACGATACAGGAGACATGAAATGCGACAAGTTCATGTGCAACAATATACCGGATGGATACTGCGCCACTAGCTGTCCTATCGAGAAAGCCTTTCACAGCGGCAAGAACGAACTGGTCCAGAACGTAAAGATCAAGGGTGCAAACGGCAGCCCGATGTACGGCGAACTGACTGTCATCGTGCTCCGTGGCGATAAAGGCGAGTTCCAGGGCGGTATCGAGATCATCCGTGATACCACGGAGATCGTCGTGGAGAAACAGGGGATGCAGTATCAGACGGAGACGATGCAGCTCCTGATCCAGAACATGCCGGCCAGCGTCATCATCGCCGACGCCAGCCACAAGGTCACCTATGCCAGCGAGGGCTTCTCAGCCTTCACGAGGAAACCGGTCCGGGACATGATCGGTAAGACCATCAAGGAAGTGCTCGGCATCAAGTCTGACTCTGCGCTGGACGTAGTCATTGACAAGAAGAAGAGCGTGATGAACGAAGAGGGCAAGATCCCGGTAGGCAAAGGCGTCTTCATGCCGGTGCTCATCTCCGCAGTCCCGGTCAGCAACGCTAAGGGCGAATTCATCGCAGGCATCGAGATCATCCAGGATGTCACTGCACTGAAGGAAAAGGAAAACCAGATCAAGGTGCAGCTTGACTACAACCAGCGGCAGGCAGCCAAGCTGGTGACAGGCATCGATGCCATTTCCCGCGGGGACCTGAGCGTAAAGCTATCCAAGGAGAAAGATGACGAGTTCGGGAAGACCTTCGACGCCTACAACCAGCTTACCGATGGCCTGAAGAGCGTAGTGACGGAGATCAAGGGCAACGCGGGAGAGACCCGGAACAAGGCACAGGAGGTCGCGGAGAGCGCCTCCCAGATGAGCACCAGCATCCAGCAGGTTGCGACGGCATCCGGAGAGATCTCCAAGGGCGCTGAAAGTCTGGCCAGGCTGGCCGAGGAAGCCTCGAACCGCGTCAAGGAAACCAATGCTCTGTTCAAGAAACTCGACGGCAATGCGTCGGAATCGGCCAGGCTGGCCCGCGACGGCGCGAAGAAGGCCAAGGAGGTCGGCGTCGAGGCAGCCAACGTCACCGAGGGCATGCAACTGATCAAGGCGGCGGTATCGGAGACGACTGAAGTCGTCGCCGGGCTGAACAACGCGGTGAAGGAGATCGGCAAGGTCACCGACACGATCAAGAACATCGCCGACCAGACCAACCTGCTTGCGCTCAATGCCGCCATCGAGGCGGCGAGGGCCGGCGAGCATGGCAGAGGCTTCGCAGTCGTAGCTGAAGAGGTCCGCAAGCTGGCTGATGAGTCGCGCAAGAGCACCGAACGGATCAACAGTCTCATAGAGAACGTACAGCATGAGACCGACCAGGTCATGAAGTCCATTGACAGGGTCACGACCGAGTCTTCCCAGGGCGAACAGGTGATCGCCCGGGCGACAACGAACATTAAGGACGTGGTCACATCAGTCGACTCTATCAACCGGATGATCAGCGAGGTGTCAGAGGACGTACGCAAAGGCACCATCGCGCTCGAGACCATCGCCAAGAGCATCGAGTCGGCGGCAGCCACGGCCGAAGAGACTGCGTCCTCGTCGGAGGAGACGAGCGCGGCCATCGAGGAACAGACCGCCGCGATCCAGGAACTCAATGCGAGCGCCCACGTGCTGAACGACGTATCAGAGAATACGGTACGGCTGCTGGACGAGAAGTTCAGCGCAGACAGCACGGCCCAGCAGCACTCGGGCAACAAGACGAACGGTGTGAAGGCGTAACTGCTTTTACACTTTTCCCTTTTTTAACATTTTTCTATGCACTTTGGATAGGCATTGCTCAGGCATTTGTCGTACGATCCTCCCGCCAAGGGCGCCAGGGACGTCAAGCGCGCCAAGGCTTTTTTAAGCAAAAGGCACACGCAGCATCTTTTTATAATCGTCCTTGGCGTGCTTACGTCCCTGGCGTCCTTGGCGAGAATCTAGTCAACGCATGCCTAAAAATCGATATTAAAATGAAAAAGAATGTTTTTACTTCAGCTTCTTCAGGAACCCTTCGAGCCCCGACCGGTGCCGATTCTCGTCCCGGGAAGCCGCGTCGAAGAACGTGGCTGCCTCGCCGAAGCCTTCTTCGCGGGCGATCCTGGCTGCGTCGGCCTTTTCTTTGGTAGCCATGGTCTCGCCGCCCAGCATGTACTCGACGTTTTCCTTCGACGTGGGCTTGATCTTTCCCAGCAGCAGGCCCACCTCGCAGGCGTGCCCGGCCTCTTCCCAGGCCAGTTTCTTGAAATACATAGCCAGTTCTGGCAGGCCTTCCAGCTCAGCCTTCTTAGCCATGGCCATGTACAGGCCCACTTCAGTCGTCTCTCCCTTGAAGGTCGCTTCCATGATCTTTGTCAGCTTTTCGCTTGCCATACTGATACCCTCACTTCGTGACAGGCGGCTGGCTCTCGACCTTGCGGATGTGCCTGCGTCCCGCCCCGCATTTGTCGCAGAGCCGTGGCCGAATAGTAGCCCTCATCACGTTGCCGCATTTCTCGCACTTGAAGTCGTATTGCACGTTACCACCTGCTTTGACAATCATTCGTATCAATACGAATGATTAATTTCAATATTGTCTTCTAAAGATATAATCGTTTGCATTGCCAGCCGCATTAATTATTTATCCTTTGGCATCCGTAAGTCTTTCCGGCTATGGACGACTTTGCATCCGTTCTGAGAAAAGGGCTGGCCGGCGCGGGAAAAGGCGCGCCCATCCTTACGGCCGGGCTGATCGTCGGGCTTGTATACGCCATCGGGCTGTTCTATAGCGTCGATCTGGCTTCGACAGACACCGCAACGTCACTTATTTCGACACTCATCACATTCATCCCACTGATAGTGATCCCGTACGTCGTTGGCGGAGCGCTGGGATATGCGCTCGAGGCATCCTCAGGAGGAAATCCCTGGTGGCCGACGTTCTTCGCATCGGCCCGCAAGCATTATGCGAGCCTGTTCTTTGCCGGTATCGCCATCTACCTGCTCTTTTACCTGTCTAGGATCGTATTGATCGTAGGAGCGATCGACCTAACGCTGCTCTGCACGATCTTTCTGCTCACGATCGTTGCGCTCTTCGTCGTACTGATGTTCCTTGAATTTTACGATATCGCCATTGTTTCGGGAGACATGAGTGCCATGGAGGGACTGCGGGCCAGCGTCGCATTCGTCCAGAAGAACCTGCGCCGCGTCATACCGTTCTTCCTGATCGTGCTTGCTTCGAAAGCGCTCATCATGATCCCCCTCTACACTGCCGAGACGCTTCGTATGGTTGCCGACATCGCCGCAAACTATTCGCTGTATTTCAATAACACCACGACCGGCGAGGTCAACATGACATACCTCAACTCGACCATCGCCGCCAGGGCGACTCCCATGAGCGCACCGATGCTGGCAATAGCGGCAGTGCTACAAATCCTGCTGCAGATGATCGTCTTCAGTTTCGTAATATCATACAAAGTCGAATTCTGGAAATGGGCTAAGAGTATCAGGAGCATCACCGACTTCGACTATGACTTCTCGGATGAGAAGAAAGTGTGATTATACCGGGCCGCGAGAAATGCGGATCCCGACTTTTTCCTACATGCGCGCGAGGCAGCGGCGGCCGAGCCATCTGTGTGAGCTGTCTGGGCCATCGATCAAAGACTAATTTTCTATATGATGCAAATAATTAAATAGCAAACCGTCGACTTATATTCATGCACATGCAAAAAGAAGAGCTGGCTATAGTCGTCCTCCTGCTATTCGCCGCCATCGCTGCCTGTGTCCTGTTATTGATTTCGACAGATGTACCCGGAGCCGCCTATTCCGCCGACTCGAAAGTCGGCGACGTAGTCCATCTCGAAGGGCTGATGGTATATAAGGAAATGACAGCAAGTGGAGGTCATATCACGATGACCGTAAAGTCTGAGGCTGGACTTGTCAAAGTCTTCGTATCTGCATCAAGCGATGCCATAGACAACGCGGATGCTACTGATCCGGGTAATCACGTTTACGTGCAGGGAAAAGTGCAGGACTACAAAGGAGAGAGGGAAATACTGGCCACTTCAATCTCGATAGAGTAGTACTCATCATGTCGCAAAATTTAACGTTTTACGACTTGCTCATATCCACTTCTTCACCCGGAAATAGATGAGCATCCCGGCCGTTAACAGGATGATCACAGCCCAGACCGCATAATATCCATAATCCCACTGGAGTTCCGGCATGTTCCTGAAGTTCATCCCGTAGACGCCGACGATGAAGGTCAGGGGAAGCATGATGGTGGCGATGATGGTCAACTGTTTCATGACCTTGTTCAGCGACAGCGAGACCGCCGACATGCAGATTTCCAGAGCGTGAGCAGGTCCCGGCGGGCTTCGGACATCCGGACGAGTACTTCGCTGTCGATGCTCTCGATAACTTCCTCCTCTACATCTTCGATCACGTCCTCGATACCGTCCATCACCGGGTAAAAGCTGTCGGTAGCCCGGTCGATGAAAGAATAGGCGAGATAGTCCGGCCCCGTATCGCCGATCGTGTTGCTACGGTTGATCAACCGAGTTTCAAGATCTCTCACGACGTCCCACAGGTCAGTGATGCTGACCAGGAAATCTTTGCCCAGGATCAGAAAGATCTTGTGAATCGTCGCACGCTCTTCTTCGATGGCCGCGGCGTCGGTAATGATAAAGGTGTATCCAGCATATTCGTCCGCTTTCGGCGGGTCGTTTTTCGACAGGATATCCTCGACGACCAGCGGGTGAAGAGAGAAAGTGGAGAATATCCACTCCAGCTCATCTTGCTCGGGCTGGATAACGCTGACCCATTTATTATACCCTTCTGAGAGAGGATACTCAGCACGGGATACCTCTTTGACCTCCCCGGGCCGGTATGCGAAAATCCGCAAGCCCATATTCCATATATACGAGTTTTTGATATATAATACATTTATAATATAAATGCTGAAACAAAGCGGCATTCAGCCATGCCCGGGAAATCCATCGCTCAGCTCTGCCCTGACTTAAACATAAGGGCCCAGCGGTCCGGTCACGCGCACACGCGCGAGACTGCTCTGGCGATCTACTGAATACCCGGCCATGGACTTTCCGGTATATAGATAAAAATAAAAAGGGTTAAAAAAGAAGACGATTCACTCAGGCACGAACTTGGTGCCGTAGTGGATCATGCCCTTCTCGCCGTCTTCGCCAATCTTGCGGAAGACGTTCCTGACACGCATGCCGATCTGCACCTTCGCCGGGTCGCAGATCACCTGGGCGGTCATCAGCGGACCTTCGTCCAGTTTGATGATCGCCAGCACGTAGGGCTTGCTGCCGATCCAGCTCTCGCCCGGGGTGTAGATCGTCGAATAGGTGACGATCTCGCCGGTGCCCTTGAACTGGTGCTCGACGATCTTGCCCTGGCGGCGGCAGGTCGGGCAGAATTTGCGGGGCGGGAAATAGTACGTGTTGCACGTCTCGCACTTGGTGCCGATCAGGTTGTACCGCGCCGGGATCTCTCTCCAGAACCTTGGGACGCTCATGTTACTTCCTCCTCTCGTTCGAGAATATGTGACAGACGGCCGTGCCGCCGGAGCCGCCCACGTTGTGGGCCATGGCGATCTTCGCGCCCTCGACCTGGCGCTTGCCGGCCGCGTTGCGCAGCTGCTCGACACACTCGACGGCCTGCTTGATGCCCGTCGCGCCCACCGGGTGGCCACATGCCTTCAGGCCGCCCGAGGTGTTCACCGGGATCTTGCCGCCGTAGGTGGTTTCGCCCGCCAGCGTGGCGGGACCGCCCTGGCCCTTCTTGAAGAAGCCCAGGTCCTCGATGGCGCAGATTTCGGCGATGGTGAAGCAGTCGTGCACCTCGACGAGGTCGATGTCCTTCGGGGTCACGCCGGCCATCTCGTAGGCCCGCTGGCCCGCCGCGACGGTCGCGCCCAGCGTGGTGATGTCCTTGCGGCTGTGCAGCGAGATCGTGTCTGTCGCCTGGCCGGAGCCGATCACGTAGACCGGGCAGTCGGTGTATTCCTTCGCCATCTCGGCGGGGGCAACGACGACGGCCGCCGCGCCATCCGTAATCGGCGAGCAGTCGAACAGCGTGAACGGATCAGCCACCATGGTCGAGTTGATCACGGTGTCGATGGTGATCTCGTTCCGAAACTGTGCCCGCGGATTGTGGATCGCGTGCCGGTGGTTCTTTACCGCCACGGCGGCGAGCTGCTCTCTGGTCGTGCCGTACTTGTGCATGTGCAGGCGGGCGATCATCGCATAGAGTGCGGGGAACGTGGCGCCCACGAAGCCCTCCCACTCCCGGTCGGCCGCCGATGCGAGCGCGTCGGAGGTGACGCCTGTCTCTACGTCGGTCATCTTCTCGATGCCCGCGGCCACGACCACGTCGTGGTAGCCCGAGGCAACGGACATGACCGCGTTACGGAGCGCCAGGCCGCCGGACGCACAGGCTGCCTCTACTCTGGTGGCAGGGATGTGTTTCTCCTGGGCCAGGCCGGCGAAGTCAGCAATGAGGGAGCCCGTATGCTCCTGTCCGACGAACTGGCCGCCGCTCATGTTGCCTACGTACATGGCCTCGATCTCGTCGCCCGTCAGCTTCGCGTCCGCGATGGCCAGGGCGCCGGCTTCGACCACGATGTCACGGAACGAGCGCTCCCACATTTCGCCGAACTTGGTGCAGCCCGCGCCTATGATTGCTACGTCTCGCATTTTTATTCCTCCGACTTGATCTTCTTCTTGTGTTTCGCATATGTCGCGTAGTCGATGTACACGGCGTCCTTGATGTAATCCCATACCTTCGTGGCCTTGTCCTGTACGGCCTTGATCCGGTCAGTGACCGTGATGTCGAAGGAGTCGCTGCCCGCGCCCGAGCCGAACGACGTAACGAAGATGCGGTCTCCAGGCTTTGCGATGTCCAGCGTGGCCGCCAGGCCGATCATGCTGGCGCCCGAGTACGTGTTGCCCATCTTCGGGCAGGTGAGGCCGGGCTTGATCTGCTCTTTCGTGAAGCCCAGCGTCGCAGCCGCGCGGGACGGGAACTTCCCGTTGGGCTGGTGGAACACGGCGTACGTGTAATCGGTCGGCTTCGTGCCTGCCTTCTCCAGCATCATCTTCGAGGCGGAGAGCACGTGCTTGAAGTAGCCGGGCTCGCCGGTGAACCGGCCGCCGTGCCGGGGGTAGTCCGCGCCTTCGCGGCGCCAGAAGTCCGGCGTGTCCGTGGTGAACGAGACTGTGTCGTTGATGACTGCGATGTGATCCGTTTTGCTGATGACGAACGCGGCGCCGCCTGCGGCCGCCGTGTACTCCAGCGCGTCGCCGGGCGCGCCCTGGGACACGTCAGACCCGATGGCCATAGCGGTCTCGGCGATGCCGGCAGCCACTACGCCCATGCATGTCTGCACTGCCGCCGTGCCCGCCTTGCAGGCGAACTCGTAGTCGGCAGCGGTCATCTTCGGTCCCGCGCCTATGGCGGCAGCCACGATGGTCGCCGTGGGCTTCACGGCATATGGGTGGCTCTCCGATCCGACGTAGATCGCGCCGATCTTCTTCGGGTCCGCACCCCGCCGCACGGCGTTCCGGGCAGCCTCGACGGCGATGGTCGCTGCGTCCTCGTCGACGTCTGGCACCGACTTCTCGCTGACCATGAGGCCGTTCCGGTAGTCGTCGGCGTCGTCGCCCCACACCTTGGCGATCTCCTCCACCTTAATACGGTATCGAGGGACGTAAGCTCCGTAAGCACTGATTCCTAGCTTCATTCTCTCATTCCCTTTAATGCGTTTATCATCTGGCCGATGTCCATCGTCGAGGTCATCAGCGGAAACGACTCGATAGCGGCGATCTTCTTGGCTACCGGGTCGATCTTGTCTGGCTCCAGCCCGTGCAGCACCACCGCTGCCGGCTTGAGCGTCGTGACCCGCAGCGCCACCATGGGCGACCTGCCCGTGGAGACGTTGCAGAAGATCAGCGCACGCTCCGTGCTCCAGCCGTAGAGTCGGTAAAACTCGCTGGAAGACATCTGGAAAATGGCGTTGAGGCTGTCCACGATGGTGTACCCGTTGATCTGCCGGTCGAAGCTGCCGGAGATGCGATGCCCATCGATGATTTTCTCGAATGCCGCAAGCGGCACGGGCGACCTGTATTCGTGGATATCCAGGATCACGTTGGAGTTATATCGCTCGATGAGCATGGTCTCGTAGGCGCGGATCTTGTGCGATCCGGCTTTCTCGTCCAGGTCAAGCAGCGCCTCCACGATCCTGGTGATGACCATCGTACCGGGGGACTTGCGCCGTCCGCTCTCGTAGTCGCTGACTACGGAAGGGGAAACACCAATGCCGTTGGCGAGATCGATCTGCGACACCTCGAAGCTCTTGCGCCATTTCTTGATGGTCTCGCCGGGATTCTCGGAAAGCGTGATCTCGCCAGCCATCTTCTCGGCGAGCCGTGCCCTCAGGTCGACAATGTCATTCTGCATCTGCGCTATACAACGAACTCCTGATATATAAGCTTTGTAGTAGTCGGCTTCGACAATCGACGTATTTTTACGGATGTCTAAAAAATATCGGAGTACATGTACCGGATGATTGTATATAAACTACGTGCTTCCGGGGCCATTCTGGCGACATAATGCCTGACGGCTACGACGAGAAAGCCCGAGGCCCAGTCACACGCGCGTGCGCGCAGGACGACGGTTGGCGATCCGCGCTGCCGCGTCACGGCGTTTGCTCCAGTCACACGCGCGTGCGCGCAGGACGACGGTTTCGACCTTGTTCAAGAGTCAGGGCAGAGCTACACGACGATTTTCCACTCGGTTTAACGTTATTTCTATCTGACCCCCGTCTTTATCCGGTAGATTTTATTCTTCGGCTCTGCGGCCTCTGCGCCTTCTCTGCGCTCGCTGCGAGGATAAAACGGCTCTCTGGTACTCTACGCTTAACATGAAACAAGGCAACGTCGCAACCATTATTAATGAAATGCGATGACGATATTCTCGCAGAGACCGCAGGGAAAGCGTAGAGGCCGCAGAGGACGACATTAAAAAAGATCAGTTCTTGATCATGTTGAGGAACTTCTTGGTCCGCTCGTGCTTCGGATCGGTGAAGAACTTGTCCGGCGTGTTCTCCTCCACGATGACGCCCCCGTCGATCAGCACTACACGGTCGCCGACCTCCTTGGCGAAGTTCATCTCGTGGGTGACCACCATCATGGTCATGCCGTCCATGGCCAGGTTCCGCATGACGTCCAGCACTTCCTTGACCAACTCAGGGTCAAGCGCAGAGGTGACCTCATCGAACAACATTACGTCCGGCTTCATGGCGAGCGCCCTGGCAATAGCGACACGCTGCTGCTGGCCGCCAGATAATTGCATGGGATAGCTGTTGGCTTTGGCCTCCAGCCCGACCTTCTTCAGCAGCTCCATACCGATCTTCTCTGCCTCTTCCTTCGACTTCTTTTGTACCTTCATCGGCGCGAGAGTGACGTTCTGCAGCGCGGTCATGTGCGGGAAGAGGTTGAACTGCTGGAAGACCATGCCGACCTTCTGGCGCATCTTGTTGATGTCGGTCTTTTTGTCGGTGATATCGACGCCATCGATCAGGATCTGGCCGCCGGACGGCTCCTCCAGCCGGTTAATGCACCGCAGGATGGTACTCTTGCCCGAGCCGCTCGGCCCCAGGATGACAATGACCTCGCCCTTTTTGACCTCCATGTTGACGCCCTTCAGCACGTTGAGGTCCCCGAACCGCTTCTGCAGGTTCCGGATGACGACCATGTTATCGCTCATTTTCGACCTCCTTAAGCATTATGACTTGTTCTTGATTGACTACCGGTTTCTTCTTTCTCATGCCAAGCCATCCTGAGCCAGTTTCCCTCGGCTTCATGACGTTCACGTTGAACCGGTGCTCCAGGTACTTCACGCCCCAGCCCAGTGGGACCGTGATGCAGAGGTATACGATGCCGGCGGCGAAGAGCGGGGTGAAGGAGTTATACGTCTCCGTGCCGATCATCCGGGACATCATTATGATCTCGTGGTAAGATACGACCATGCTAATGGACGAGTCTTTGATAAGCGCAATGAATTCGTTGCCGAGCGCGGGCAGCACGATCTTGAAGGCCTGCGGCAGGATGACGTGCCGCATGGACTGGTTGTAGGACATTCCCAGCGACCGGGCGGCTTCCATCTGGCCTTTGTGGATAGCCTGAATGCCAGCCTTGAATATTTCTCCCATGTAGGAGCCACTGTTGGCGGCAAGCGCAATGACACAGGCCGTGAAGATGTCCATCGGCAGTACGTTGCCCGTGAGGTCCATGTACATGAACGGCAAGGCGTAGTTGACGAACATCAACTGGAGCAGCAGGGGCAGACCTCGGACGCCTTCGATGTACACAGATGCGATTAGCCTGAAGACACGGTTGCTCGATACCCGGCCAAGCCCCATGATCAGACCAATAATCATTCCGACCGCGAACGCGACCAGGGACAGCTTGATAGTATTGAACATGCCGTTGGTCACCTCCAGCCGCAGAGACCGTAGCAGCAGGTCGATATCGAAGATGGCCAGTTTCTTTCCGCTGTTCTGCAAGACGATCGTGTAGCTGCCGCCCTTCGTGAAGGTGATCGACATGCTACTGCTGTTGATCATCCCCTTTCGATAAGCGATGACTTCATGGGGCCCGTCCGACGCGTCAGATACGAACATCCCATAGTTATTATCGGTCAGGCCCACATACTCCCCGTCAATGTAGACCATCGCCCCGGCTACCAGGGTTTTAGCCTCGTTGGCTTCGACGACATAGATGGTCATCCCACTATCGCGCGGATCCGGTGGAGGCTCGTTGAACAGGGCGAAGTCATAGGAGCCGCCGCTGACGAGATTTACTGACACTGTTTGGTTTATATACCCAGGCCTTGCCGCCGTAAGGTTGTGCATGCCGGCAGGGAAGTTATACAGGGGGAGGACACCGTTCACATCGGTTACCCCGTACAGGGTGCCGTCGATGTAGATGGAGGTATTGTCCAGAATATAGAACATGTCACTTTCGACTGTGACTATAAAAGCCTTGTTTTGAGCGACCGCAGGCTGAGCCAGGAGCAGGCACAGGACGGCCGTCACAGATAATAACAGTATGAACGATGGTAATTTATTATTGCCCAACAGGACCACCACTTTTTCATTTTTTTGCAACCACACGGGGGCATAGAGGTAATTACTAATGATATATGCTCAGTGGTAAAAAGCTTTTTTATCGATTGATTGATGACGAATCAAAAATCAGCACTATAGCATAGAAAGGTTTAGTAAAAAAGTAAAAAGGGAAAGGGTGGGTCAGAGACCCACAGTCGTCGGCAGAGTCCACTTCTCAAGTGTCGCGTTGAACTCGCCCGATGCCTTGACCTTGGCCATAGCCCAGTCCAGCGCCGTCATCAACTGATCGTTGCCCTTCCGGGTCAGGACGGCATAGGATTCCTTGATCGGCCACTTGTCTCCCGTGAACTTGAAGTCGCCCGGATAGGTCGATACCTGGTACTTGTTCACCGCATAGTCGATGACGACAACGTCAGCAGACTGCTTGCGCAGCTCATCGAACGGCGTCGTGGCGGCGTCGAACCGCAGGATCTTCGCAGGGTTGATCGGGGTACCGTTCATGTCCGTCAGGCTCTGGGCGACCAGATCACCAGTCGTTCCATCCTGGACCGCGACGGTCAGGTTAAGTGCCACGATGTCCGACCAGTTCGAAATGCGGTTGTCATTCTTGCGGACGACCATGGTCTGCTGGGTTTCCATGTACGGCCTGCCGTAAAGCATGCTCTCCTGCCTCGTCGGGGTTATAGACCACGATGAGATGCTGCAGTCGTACGGCCCGACCTGGATATCGTTGATCAGGGTCGACCACGCGCGGGTCTCGAACTGCGGCGTGACGTTGAGGTACTTACACATGGCCCGCATGAGGTCCATGTCTACGCCCACAAACGAGTCCTGGCCAGTCAGCGAAGTGTTGATGAACTCCATGGGCGGGAACGACGTGTCCACCGGGATCTTGAGTACGCCAGGCGTAACCGTCGTAAAGTTCGGTGCTGTGTCTGGCAGCGGCGTGACACTCGGTTCAGGAGTGGCCGTTGCGTTCGGAGTCTCAGTCGGCACCGCCGTTGGTGTCGGGCTCGTACATCCGCTGACGACGAGCACGATCGCCAGCAGCATTACCGCTACAATCGATAGTCCTATAAATTTCTTCAAATTATTAACCTCCCATTTGCCTGAATTTAATCCGGTAGCTGCCATGTCATGGCATATCATGCCAGAGGCTACAGCTACTCTATATGGCAATATTGAGATAAAGGGTTGAATTAAAATATAAAACTTTTCTAATCATCTGTAAATCAACCCGTTGCTTATTTTCTCACGCAAGGCAGGGAAGCGGCAAACTCCGGACGCAATCAGGAGAATCGACAGATTTAAGCCTATGTATTGTACCTATGGCCACCTGACGATAGCCTACCTGCCATAAGAAATAGACATCCGTTAGTCAATATGTTTTATAATTTTTATTTTTAAGATATGTTGCACATGACTAATCACATGTCACTGCATATATAAATATATGCAAATAAAATATAAATACTTTTAATTTCTTAGTGACTAAGTGCTAATTGGTCAATGCCTTTTAGCGTAATGGTTTGGGTATCTATGAGATCGTTGGCTGTTAAGCTGCTGCTATTCATTGTTGCTTTGTGTATCGTTTGTGCGATGTTTACTCTGAGTGTATCTGCGGAAGCTCCTCCGAGTGGCTATAACTACGTTAAATCTCACACTATCTCCGGTAGTCCAGATGGTGCATTATCCAATTATCAGGTGAAACTGGTCGTCCATAGTGGTAGTGGTAGTGACAATGGTCCGGACGTTTACCTGAATAGTCACAGTTTAAGTTGGCCAAACGATCTGCGATTCACTAACGATGCTAACACGCCTCTGAGTTACTGGGTCGAATCCAGCAATGCTAGTATGGTTGTCGTCTGGGTGAAAGTGGATAGTATACCTGCCACGCCGGGCGTAGCTACTGTCAAATTGTATTATGGTAAAACAGGCGAGACGAGCATTAGCAGTGGACAGAACACGTTTCTGCTTTACGATGATTTCTCTATCCTAAACCAATGGACTTCGAGCACCAATCATGACGCTTCGGTTACCTGTGATGGCAGTGAGGTGGAGGTCAAGTCGAGATCGTCCGGGGGTAATAACGATTGGGCTCGGATCACGACGAACAGTAATTATCCGTACAGCAACGTGATGGTATGGTATCGATATCGTGCTCAGGACAACGTGGTGATGGGCAGGGATGATGAGGCTGCTGACAGTGGTGTTGGCACTGCTAACTTTGATTCTGCCAACTCATGGCGAGCAGGACCATACATCTACAAATGGGCAGGACAACAAACCCAATACCGCTTCATAGTCAGCGGCAGCGAAAAATACAGAGACAGCGCGGGCGTTCCTAACAATGCGTGGACGAGCTATGTCGATTCTAAAGTGTACGCGAGCACATCCAACATTTACGCTTATGAAACCGATGTCCTGAAATGGTCTGGAACATGGGGCAACTACGCAGACGGCCAATACCAGGCAAAATCGTGGGGAGTAGGCCCAAACACCTTCCAATACATCATCCTCCGACTAGACACGTTCATCATCACCAAATGGACACAAAACCCACCCCAACAAAACACATGGACCAACGAAATATTTTTGAGTAAGCCCGTGGCCGATTTTGTCGTCGATACGACAACTGGCACTGCGCCATTAACCGTACAATTCACTGACATGTCAAGCAACAACCCTACAGCGTGGCAGTGGAACTTCGGTGATGGTACCGCAAATGCGACGGTACAGAATCCCCAGCACACGTATGCTGCTGCTGGAATCTATTCGGTCATGCTGACAGCAACGAACGCCGGAGGATCAGGCAGCACTGTCAAGTATGGTATTATTACAGTCAGTGCGCCGACTCCAACGCCTTCTCCGACTCCAACGCCAACTCCTCTTCAGGGCTATGGTTACGTGAAGTCTCACACGATAACATGCAGTTCTGACGGTGCCCTGACAGATTACCAGGTAAAGATAATCGTCCATACGGGTATGGGCACTGATAGCGGCCAGGACGTATACCTGAACGGCCACAGCCAGAGCTGGCCCAACGACATCCGCTTCACCGATGCTAACAACAGCCTCCTATCTTACTGGATCGAATCGTCGGATGCTAACATGGCTACGGTCTGGGTGAAAGTTCCCAGTATACCGGTTTCTCCTGGTGTGACTATAGTCAACGTGTTTTATGGTAAGGCTGGTGAGGTCAGCGCGAGTAATGGGTTTAGCACTTTCCTTGCGTTTGATGATTTTAGTAATGATGCTAGTCGTAGCAGTGTGTGGGTTGAGTCTTCGTTGAATGGTTACTCTGGCGTATTAACTGATGTTCACTTGTTTGAGAATGGTGGTTATCATGTTAAGCAGAATAGCTATCGCTCATGGTGGGGAGATGATCGTACGACTGCGATAACCTGGAAGAACGCCATAAATGTGCCGACAGTGTGTAGTGTTACTTTACAAGATGTTTCGGAGTCAGGTGTTAGGACGCCGCCATGGATCACGATAGGTGCAGGCTATGGTAATGGTCTTATGGAGTGGGGTTGGTGGAATGCTGTTCTAAACTATGACCCTGCACCAGGGCACACCTACCGGGCTGAGTGGACTAACGGCGCGCCGACAGGAAACGTAAACCTATCCGAATCTGGCCAATCGCTGATCACCACAAACGCTGCATTCTCGTCACGCCAGCCCACACTACAAATCCACATAGGCAACGACGCCATGGGCGAATGGTACTTCAAAAACTTCTACGCCCGCGCATACACCACAAACGAACCAACACCCAGCACATGGAGCAACGAAATATTTTTGAGTAAGCCCGTGGCCGATTTTATCGCCAATACAATAACTGGCACTGCGCCATTAACCGTACAATTCACTGACATGTCTATTAATAGTCCAACAGCATGGCAGTGGAACTTCGGCGATGGCGTCCCTAACAGCACAGAAAAGAACCCTGTACACACATACGACGATGCAGGAGTTTACACGGTGACTCTTACAGCATCGAACATTGGTGGCAGCGAATCGATCCAGAAAACAAACTACATTAACGTGGCAGCGTCGACGTCTACGCCGATTTCTGGCTATACTTATATGAAATCTCATACGATTAGTGGTAGCCCGGATGGTGCTCTGGTTGATTATCAGGTCAAGTTAGTCGTGCATAGTGATATTGGTATGGATGATGGCGAGGATGTTTATTTGAATGGGCATTCGTTGAGTTGGCCCAACGACATCCGGTTTACGGACAGCAGTGACAATCTGCTCAACTACTGGCTGGAGTCCAACGATTCTAACAATGCCACGATATGGGTGAAGATCCCATCCCTTCCTGCAAGTCCGGGCACAATCACTATCAAACTTTATTATGGTAAATCGGGTGATTCGAGTGCCAGCAACATCGATAGTACCTTTGTCTTCGGCGACCAGTTCACGGGCACTTCTCTCAACATGACCAGGTGGACTACGCCCAGCAGCGGTGGCACTGTTTCGGTCGCCAACGACGTGGTCACTGTCACCAGCACCTGCGCCGGCTACTACGCGATCTGGCCCCAGATATCTTTGAACGCCAGCTTCAATAGCGGTACGGCGGTGCGCATCAAGTTTAAAGGCAATAGCTCCACGACGGGCTACCAGATCTATGACCCGTATCTGGACAGTAACAACTACAACTTATTATATGGCGACTCCGGCACCAACACGGGCTTTAGCTTCTGCAACGGTGGCCAATACTCCAGTTCTGCCAGCCTCGACAGCGACAAGGCTAACTATCACGTTTGGGAAATCCAGCGCTTCCCGAGCGGCACTCGCTGTGACTTCTACCGTGATGCGACGCTGGAAAAGAGCCAGATCACATGCGTATACGATGGCTCCGCAGGCCCCATGTTTGGCCCCATGGGCAACAGCAACACGCTCACCATCGACTGGATCGTCGTCCGTAAGATCACAGCCAACGAGCCCACCCACAGCACATGGGGCAGTGAAGCGTTTGCATCTGTACAAATTTATAGCGGGCCTGATCTGTTTAATTTTATCGTAAACAACGATACGACCCAGATTGTCCAGGTCGGTAATTTCCTGATCACGCAAACGGAGAATGCCGACTATACTAATGCAGTAATGGAAATTAAAAATATGACGACTGGCGAAAATGCAAGTTTAAACCTCGTCGTGACCCCGGTGAACGACCAGTACAATGTTGAACTTTATCGTAATGGTAGTTTGTGCAATGAAACGTTAATGGATTTTAACCCTCTGGTTCCCAACACGGATGCTCAAAGCCAGACGGCGAGCTTGTTCCCGGTAAACTCTTTAGATTTCTCATCAAGCTCGTCAGGCGGATATCAGTGGGATAGCGTCGACTTCGTCCCCTCCAGCAAATACGACCATCCGGCGTATAACGGTGTTGACCAAATACCGGAAAAAACCTATTGGGTGACAGGTAGTTTCGGCATGTACCAGCACTGGAGTATTCCTGAATCTACCAACACCGTCAGGCTTCCCGGTTTTGTTGCCTTTTCACTACTGAAGATCAACTTCTTTGCCATTTCCTCCGTTGCAGAACTTGGAGAAGTAAGCGGGATTGTCGCAGAACCGATCGCAGAAAGCATCGTGAAACGCCTAGCATCTACATCTGTAGATGGATTGGCCGATGTTTTGGAAAGTTTAGACTTCGAGAAAAAATATGATGATATGCGGGCCGAATGGCTGGTTGATGAGCAGGGTTGTGTGTGGGACTTCTGGAGCAAAGAGGAATATAAGGACCTCGACGGTTCATGTAACTATGCAATCTTCGATCAGCCACACACCTCCTATCATAGGCAAGGTGACCGCTCGGTAATTGATTGCTACAACATAGACGAACCAGGACCAATGAATGCTCAGATCGTCAGCGATACGATTCCTTCGGTCATGATCGCCGGACGATCGTACAACGTAGAGGTGGAAGTGACAAACATCGGCCAGTCGAACTGGGTGGAGTATCCGCTGGGCGTCCGACTCGGCGTCAAGAGCAATGGCGGGCCCTTGTTTAGTTCTGACAGGATATTAATAAAACCAATTTCCACGAGTACCAGTAATACTGGAATAGCTGTGACACGGGGTAATCCGCACATCTTCCGATTCCAAATGATCGCACCGGCCGCAGGCATATATAACCAGCAGTACCAGATGGTCTGGGACTCGGATATAACAGGTAAAACATTGTGGTTCGGTAATACTATAACTAAAACTATAACAGTCAATCCATCATCTACCCCCTCGTCGACGCCTACGCCTGCGCCTACGCCTACGCCTGCGAAGTATCTTGGTGGTTATGTCTACTTTAAAGCGAGAGACGGTACAAGCCATGCCTCCTCGTTAGTCCAAGTGGCAATCACAGCTGGCGGCCAGCAATATTCAGCGAC
>JAEZKS010000018.1 GCA_023436075.1 Methanobacteriota archaeon | reverse complement strand
AATATCTTTTTGGGCGGCTGCGTCTGTTGTGTATAAGAGACTGCGTCGCGACCGTAGATGAAAGCGCCGGTGGGGAAGTCGGGGCCCTTGATGTAGTTGAGCAAGTCGGCAGGGGCGATCTCCGGGTTGTCGATGACCGCCACTGTGCCGTCCACGACCTCGCTGAGATTGTGCGGCGGGATGTTCGTAGCCATGCCCACGGCGATGCCCGAAGAGCCGTTGATCAGCAGGTTCGGCACCTTGGCTGGCAACACCGTCGGCTCTTTCAGGGTCTCGTCGAAGTTCGGGGCGAAGTCGACCGTATCCTTGTCCAGGTCGACGAGGATCTCTTCCGCGATCGTGGCCATGCGGACCTCGGTGTAACGCATGGCTGCGGCGCCATCGCCGTCCACGCTGCCGAAGTTACCCTGTCCGTCCACCAGCGGGTAGCGCAATGAAAAGTCCTGCTCCATCCGGACGATGGTCTCGTAGATCGCGCTGTCGCCGTGCGGGTGGTACTTACCCATGACGTCACCGACGACACGGGCAGATTTCTTGTACGGCTTGTCGTGGGTGTTGCCCAGCTCGTACATGCCGTACAGGCAGCGACGGTGCACCGGCTTCATGCCGTCCCGGACGTCCGGCAGGGCCCGGTCCACGATGACGCTCATGGAGTAGTCGATGAAAGAGCGCTTCATCTCCTCGTCGAGCTTGACCGGCAATATTGTCTCTTGCTTCTGTTTCTGTTCCTCTGCCATTTTCTCACACATCCAGGTTGCGTACGAACTTAGCGTTCTGCATGATGAACTCGCGCCGCGGCTCGACCTTGTCACCCATGAGCAACGTGAAGATGCGGTCCGCTTCGATCACGTCTTCTATGGTGACCTGCAGCAGGGTCCGATTCGCCGGGTCCATGGTGGTAGACCACAGCTGGTCCGCGTTCATTTCGCCGAGACCCTTGTAGCGCGATATGGTCGCGTTGTTCCTGCCCATCGTATCCAGTGCGGCCTGCAACTCCTGATCACTGTACACGTACTTCTCTTCCTTGCCCTTCTTGACGCGGTACAGGGGAGGCTGGGCAGCGTAGACGTAGCCTGCCTCGACGAGAGGTTTCATGTAGCGGAAGAAGAACGTCAGCAGCAGCGTACGTATGTGCGCGCCGTCGACATCCGCATCGGTCATCATGATGATCTTGTGGTACCGAGCCTTGTCGAGGACAAAATCCTCCCCGACGCCAGTGCCGAACGCCGTTATTAGCGCCCGGATCTCTTCGCTCTGCAGAATTTTGTTCAGCCGCGCCTTCTCGACGTTCAGGATCTTGCCCCGGATAGGAAGGATCGCCTGGTAGCGGCGGTCGCGGCCCTGCTTGGCGGAGCCGCCTGCCGAGTCTCCCTCGACGATATATATCTCGCACTTGCTTGCGTCTCTCTCGGAACAGTCAGCCAGTTTTCCAGGCAGCGTCGAGCCCTCCAGCGCGGACTTGCGCCGTGTCAGCTCCCGCGCCTTGCGAGCCGCTTCCCGCGCCTGGAACGCCTGGATAGTCTTATCGATGATCTTCCTGGCGTCCGAGGGGTTCTCCTCGAGGAAGTCGTTCAGGCCGTCTCCGACCAGCGAGTCGACGATGCCCTTGACGTCGCTGTTGCCCAGCTTGGTCTTGGTCTGCCCTTCGAACTGCGGGTTGGTTAGCTTGACACTGATAATTGCCGTCAGGCCCTCGCGGATGTCTTCGCCGGAAAGGACCATCTCGCCCTTGATCAAGTTGTTCTTCTTCGCATAGTCGTTGATCGAGCGGGTCAGCGCCGAGCGGAAGCCGCTCAGGTGCGTGCCGCCCTCATGAGTGTTAATGTTGTTCGCGAACGCCAGCACGACTTCGCTGTATCCGTCGTTGTACTGCATGGCGATCTCGACTTTGGTCGTGTCCTTCTCCCGCTCGAAGTAGATGGGCTTCGGGTGCAGGACATTTTTGTCCTGGTTGAGATAGGTGATGAACTCGACGATGCCACCCTCGGCATGGAACACGTCAGCCTTGCCTGAGCGCTTGTCCGTCAGGGTGATCTTGATGCCCTTGTTCAGGTACGCCAGCTCGCGGAGCCGGTTAGTCAGGATGTCGTACTGGAACTCCAGCGTTTCGAAGATGGCGTTGTCCGGCATGAAGGTGGTCTTAGTGCCGGTATGTGCCGACTCGCCGGTGACCTTCACGTCCTCCACTGGCTTGCCCCGCTCGTAGCGCTGGAAATAGACCTGACCGTTCCGGCTGACCTCGACTTCGAGGTACCGGGACAGCGCGTTCACTACAGAGACGCCCACGCCATGCAGGCCGCCCGAGACCTTGTAGGTCCGGTTGTCGAACTTGCCGCCGGCGTGCAGCATGGTCATGACGATCTCCAGTGCGGGCTTCTTGTACTTCTCGTGCATCTCCACAGGGATGCCTCGCCCGTCATCCGTGACGGTCACGCTGCCGTTTTCGTTGATCGTGACTTCGATATTGTTGCAGTAGCCTGCCAGCGCCTCGTCGATGCTGTTGTCTACCACTTCATAAACAAGATGGTGTAGGCCTCTGTAGTCGGTCGAACCGATGTACATGCTGGGCCGTTTCCTGACGGCTTCCAGTCCTTCGAGGACTTGAATGCTCGACGCATCATAGGTCGGTGCCGAGTTTCCGTCAGGCATTGTATAATCCACTCCGTGATAAATGATATAAAATTCTCATTACGATTCCTCAATCCATCCAACAGCCCGACAAATGTACAAAAGGCTGTTTTTCGCTTTGATTTTCGCGTCAGAATTAATTGTACAGCATAACTTATATATTTACTCCTGTCACACCGAAAGAAATCAATCCTGATGCCGTTTTTCGAATAAAATTAGATGATAAATATATTATTTTTCGACAGCTTTTAGATAGCTTTTTCATCTGCCCGACCTATAACCCCGGTATAACAATGAGACTCGACGAATACCTCGTATCCGAAGGCTACATTACCTCACGCAGCCGGGCACAGCGCTACATCGAACGCGGCCTGGTGAAGGTGAACGGCGTCGTGGTGACCAAGCAGTCAAAAAAGGTGGAGTACGGCAGCCGGATAGAGATCGGGGAGGCCGACCGGCCGGAAGGCTATTTTAAACTCAAAGGGATACAGGAGCAGAGCGGACTCATCCGTCCTGGTGACACGGTGCTCGACATCGGCTCCAGCGTGGGCGGGTTCCTGATGTTCGCATCGGGCATCGCAGCCCGGGTCGTCGGTATCGAATACGCCGAGGAATTCCGGCCCCAGCTGGACGCTGTTGTGAGAGAGCACCCGAACGTCAGCGTCGTGTTCGCTGATGCGTTCAACATGGATGTCTCGACGCTTGGGAACGGGTTCGACGTTATTTTGAATGACATGACCGTCGAGCCATCGGCGTCCGTCGAGATTACTGCCAGGTTTCTGCCGCTCTTGAAAGGGGACAGTCGTGTCATGCAAGTGCTGAAGCTGGACAAGGTCAAGGACGTAGAGCAGTTTTTAAAGCTGCTGGAAAGCAAAGGGCTGAAAATCGAAAAGGTAATCCGTCCCGAGAAGAAAGAAGCGTATGTCGTGGCTTCGAAATAACATTAAAAAACAAAAGGTCGGGCGTAATGTCGTCGGCCCGGTCAGCCTCGCGCGCAGGCGTGTGCTTGAACGCCGAGCAAACGACCTACTGTGCCCGGTTATCCAAAAATCGCGCCCATGCCTTCCGCGGCACTGTCCTCTTCGCGCTTGATGGCGTCGATGACAGCCTTTTCCTCTTCTCCGGATATTTTAGTCAGCGGAAGTTTGGACTCGGCGATCTTCTCTTCGGCGATCTTGAACTTGTCGGCAGACTCCGCCTTGACGTACAGATAGTATCCCGAGGTACGCTTCGTGCCCATCAGCTTTGCCTCGCGGTCGGTGACTCCGAGGCGCTTGAAGAACTCGTCGCCTTCGAGCTTTTCGACGTCTTTCTTGGCCTTGTCTTCGAAATAATAGACTGCTTCCATTGTCACACCTTGACTTATTAGCCTAATAGCGTACGCATCTAATATAATTTGCCACATCGGGCGACGGACGAACGGCGCCCTCGCGCGCACGTCGATACATGGGACAGGATTACGACGATTGCCAGCCCAGACCTGTACACGGTTAACACGTCTTGAAGTGTCTCCGTAGCTTGCTGATCTCTCCGCCGACATACTCGATCTTGGTCATGTCGTTTTCGCCGAGCCCGGCCTTTTTGGCGAGCTGCAGGTACCGCACGTCCTCAGGCGCCAGGCCCATGAGGAAGGATCCCACGGCGTCTGTCGCCACGAAGTCTTCGCCTGCGATGATCACGTTGGACTGGATAGGGTCGCAGGCCAGCTCGTGGCGCTGGCAGCCCAGGATGCCGTCGATGACGGTCAGTTCCGGACCAAAGACGCGGTTCAGGTCGACGATTTTCTGTGCGAGGTCGTCATGCATGATCCCCTTGGGCAATATGCCACCCATCATGTTCTTCATGGACAGCGTCGACAGCGACCAGCAGTGGACCTTCAGCTTCGGTACCGACAGGATGCAGTCGTATTCCACGAAGGACCTGGCCACCTTCACGGACTTCAGCGACCGGCCGCCCTCTATCGCTACCTCGACATGAGGCTCGGAGTTCAGGTCGATCAGCTTGACGCCGTAGCCGTTCAGCTCATCGACGAGCCCGCTGTTCCGGAATGACTGCATCGTGTCCACGGTGGCCATGCCACCCTCACCTACGGCGAACTCGCGGCTGTTCCACCCGTGCTCCAGCAGGTACTCGACGATCCCCCGCACGACGCGCGGATCGGTTGTGACGCCCGTAGAGGGGTGGCTGCCGTTGACGTAGTTCGGCTTGATCAGCACGCGCTGGTAGTTGTCGAGGATGCCATCCGCATGTATCCGGTCCAGCGCCTGCTTGGGCCCGTTCACGGGGTCGTCGGTATTGACTATCGAGACCAGTGTGCTCTTTTTCAAAATGCCTCACGTCCGGTTTACAGCATAAGTACGTGTAATATTATTAAAAACATTGCCGACTCTATCGGCTGAAATCGCCTGCTGCAGCAGGGATTAAAACCGGCAGCTTAGTTCTTGTTTATTCTGCCGGTCGTTTCTACACGAAAACACTAAACTTTTTTAATTTCCACTAAAAGCACTAAATTCTCTAAAGTCACGGTTAAATCTCAAAAGGCACTAAACACACGAAGTCAAAACACAAAAATCACGAACTCCACTAAGCTTAAAACACAAATAAAGTCACAAATGGCACGAAAGCACCAAAATGAGGACACCTGTTTTCATTCTGCCAGCGCTTTTTATGGAATGCCTTAGAATACAAAACTTTATTACATATTACTGTAATTAATTTTTACCAATGATGAACATGGATTCCAGTATGAGATCAAGAAGAATTTACGAAAGAGTTCCTGAACATGTGGAAGAGGCAGCCAGCGTCGCAATGGATGCTGCTTATCACGTGCACTCTAACCTGGGGCCCGGACTGCGTGAGAGTACCTATGAACGCTTTATGGAGATAGAAATCAACAATAGAGGACATACGGTTAAAAGACAGGTGAAACTACCTATTGTCTACGAAGGCGTGGAATACGACGAATATTACATAGTTGACATGCTAGTAGACGATTGTCTAATAATCGAATTAAAAGCCGTGGAAAACGTATTGCCATTACACGAACATCAACTCTTGACATACTTGAAACTTAGTAAGCTAAGACTGGGATTGCTCATGAATTTCAACGATACCAACATCGGCCATGGGACAAAAAGGATGATCAGCTAATAGTGCCACATGTGGAAACGGAGAATGCTACCCCTGAAGTTTTTAGTGTTGAAACGACGGGTGCTCAAAGATGAGCCTGCATGAGCCCCCCTCTTTTAATAGATTATACAACAATGACGTTTCAGAGCTAGGTTGGTGTTTTCGTGTCTTTCGTGGCCTTGTTAGTGTTTTAAGCTTGGTGACCTTAGAGACTTTCGTGACTTTGAATTCGTGCGTTTAGTGTCCTTCGTGCTTTAACCGTGACTTTCGTGTTTTAGTGCTTTTAGTGGAAATAAAAAACGTTCGTGTTTTCATGTAGAAACAACTCAAAAGCGAGAAAAAAGTTACTTCGGTAGCGTCGGCAGGTTCTTGCAGGCCTCGGCGATCTTCTTGCTGAGCGCCCTGTCGAACACGATCTCGACCGAGATGTCGCGTTTCGTTTTCTTCTTGCCGTCGGAGACCTCGTTGATCGCGCTGATGACCAGCCCGCCGTTTTCGACGTATATGTCGAAGTCCGCGCTGGGAGGCATCACGAGCTTGCTGCTGTAATCATCAGACGTCTCGCCGTCTATGGTTGTCTTCGTACTGACCTGTATCTTCAGCTAAACCACCGCAGATTACATGGCCATTGTATGATAATTATCTTATGGTCATTCGATAACCATATCAAGGCTGAAGTCGAGCCATTTCGCGTCCCGTGTCAGCGCACCAAGGGATATGACGTCTACGCCGGCACGAGCATACTCGCCGATGTTGTCGATCGTGATGCCGCCGGAAGCTTCGATGATGATACGCTCATCGATCTTCTTGACCTTTTTCACGCCCTCGGCGATCTTATCAGGCTTCATGTTGTCGAACATGATGATGTCGACGCCCAGCTTCGCAGCCTTGATCGCATCTGCAACCGATTCGACCTCGACCTCGGTCTTCTTGGTGAAGCTCGCCGCTTTCTTTGCTGCTGCCACCGCGCCTTCGATGCCCATGACCGCGATGTGATTATCCTTGATCATTACGGCTGAAGACAAGTCATATCTGTGGGTGTCACCGCCGCCCAGCTTCACGGCCTTTTTCTCGAACTTGCGGAAGCCGGGGGTGGTCTTTCGCGTGGCGGCAACTCTGGCCCCGCCCGCACGCGCGGCACACTGCGCCGTCAGCGTCGCGATGCCGCTCATCCTTCCTAAAAAGTTGAGGGCCAGGCGTTCTGCCCGCAGGATATCGGGAGCGCTGCCCGTCAGCTCCAACACGACGTCACCCTTTTTAACCCTGTCACCGTCAGCGCGCATCTCATCTATGTCCACGTAAAAGTATGCGAAGATCTCGCATGCTTCCTCGAGTCCCGCGAGGACGCCGTCCTCTTTGCAGACGATGCGGGCACTGGCCGGCGTTTCAGGGACAATCCCGCTTGAATCGTCATCGGCTCCCAGGTCTTCCTGGATAAACCGCTCCAGTTCGAAGGTGTACATGATGCCTCCACCGTAAATCATTTGAGCGATCAAGGTATATGAGACCTCCGAGAAGAATGTTCCGCATTGGCATTGTAGGCGCTGGCGCCATCGGCAAGGAAATTGCCCGTGCCATCGACAACGGGGCCGTACCCGCGAAGTTAGAGGCGATTTACGACCGGGATGAGGCAGAAGCTACCAGTTTCGCTGCATCTTTGAAGTCGAAGCCCCGGGTGCTTCCGCTGAATGAGCTGGTCGAAGCTTCTAATTTCGTGGTGGAAGCCGCAGCACAGTCCGCGGTGCGCGAGGTCGCCGTCGAGGCACTGACACAGGGCAGGAGCATCATGATCATGAGTGTCGGCGCGTTCGCAGACAAAGAACTGCTAGAAACGGTCCGATCGCTGGCAAAGCGCCATCAGTGCAGCATCTATGTACCCTCCGGCGCAGTCTGCGGGCTGGACGGCGTGAAATCCGCCTCAGTCAATAGGATCGAGAGCGTTACGATCACGACCAGAAAACCGATAGAAGGGCTGCGCGGAGCGCCGTTCATCGTCAAGAACAAAATCGACATAGACCAGATCAGAGAGCCTACGGAGATCTTCAGCGGCCCGGCAGCGGTCGCCATCAAAGAATTCCCGGCCAACGTGAACGTGGCCGCATCGCTCAGCCTGGTAGGCGTAGGCTTCGAGAGGACGATGGTGAAAGTAGTCGTCGACCCGACCATCAGCCGGAACATGCACGAAGTCACGGTCCGTGGCGAGTTCGGCGAGCTTCGGACAGTGGTGGAGAACGTGCCATCGAAGACGAACCCGAAGACGAGCTTCCTGGCCGCACTTTCGGCCATTGCGACGCTGAAGCAGGTCTGTGAGCCGCTGAAGGTCGGCACCTGACCGATAATATTAAATATATAATTATATAATATATTTTTATATATGTCTCTGGACACCTACCTCCCGGTGGGCCGGGGACGATACCTGATCGGTTCGGAGCCACAGTCCACAGGGAGCTTATTCTATTTCATGCCGGAACGCCGCGATCACGTCCGGGTGGGCTTCGAGATCGTCCGTCAGGGCAACTATGGCGAGACGAACTACTCGGATGTCGTCGTGTGCGTGCCACGGGCGACGCCAGAGCAGTTCGAGGAAGGGGAATACGCCATCCATGCCCATGGCCGTGGCATACGGGTGGTCGAGCTGCGGTCGGGTGGCGCAGTGAAAAAGTACCTTGCTCTTGGGCAGCCGGGGCTGGGCAGGTTCAGGTTTATTTCATCAGAATGACATCAAGATAAACAATCATAGACATATTTTTAAAGCCAATTGAATCTGGCCTTGCTCAAGCATAGAGAAACTATATCCTCGCCAAGACCGCCAAGGACGTCAAGCACGCCAAG
>JAEZKS010000017.1 GCA_023436075.1 Methanobacteriota archaeon | reverse complement strand
CCGAACGCCCGCGCCATGGAGACAGCGCGCTGCGCCTTGCCGAACGCATAGGCCCCGAAGCCTACCTGGCGATGGCCGAGGGCAGCCTCGAAGGCGTCGTGGTCGTCCTTGAAAATGCAGCCCGGGTCCTTCGGGTCACCGTAAGTCGCCTCAGTGATAAGGAGATCACACTTCGGCAGCCCGCCGAAGTCCTTGACGTCGCCTGTGACCAGGACTTTGACGCCCTGGTCGTTCTCCCAGAAGAAGGCCGTGGCGCCGATCGAGTGCTGCGTGTGGTAAGTCCGTACCTGCACGCCGTCGATGTCGATGGTCTCGCCGACTTTGAACTTCCGGCCCTTGAAGTGCTGGTCGTGACGCATCTCCAGCGTCACCGCCGTCTTGTCCGAGGCGATGGCCCGCTCGGACAGCATGGCGGACTTGCCATAGTGATCGGTGTGGGCGTGGGTGATCAGGAAATACTGGTCGTCCTTCCTTCCGTTCCGCGTGGTGTCGACGCCGAAAGTCCGGCGCTCGCCGCCGCTGCTGAAGGTCAG
Organism: Methanobacteriota archaeon; assembly: GCA_023436075.1. Classification (GTDB taxonomy): domain Archaea; phylum Halobacteriota; class Methanocellia; order Methanocellales; family Methanocellaceae; genus Methanocella_A. Next base: position 10,196 of record JAEZKS010000017.1, on the reverse strand, counting down.
CGAAAAGTGGGGCTTGAAGTTGCCGCCGCTGGTCCTGTGGCGCACAGGGGAAAAGCCCATGTCAGCCAGTGTCCTGGTCCCGTCCATCCGGAAGATGCTATAATAGTGATACTATTTACCCTTTCCGGGTACTGGAAGGCCATGCTGTTTGGGCTCATGTCGTTTTAACACGAAAACACTAAACGTTTTTTATTTCCACTAAAGGCACTAAGGGCACTAAGGGCACGGTTAAAGCACGAAAGGCACTAAAACACGAATTCAAGGTCACTAAGGTCACGAATGCCACCAAGTCTAAAACACGAATAAGGGCACGAAGGGCACGAAAGCACCAACTCCGGCCCAAGTGTGCGGTTGTCATATAAGCTATAGAGATACCAGTTCTAGACGGCCCTGACGAAAGGGTGACATCGTTGGTGGTTTAGTGGTTTTAGTGACCTTATTAGTGTTTTAAGCTTAGAGGTATTCGTGACCTTAGTGAATTTAAATTCGTGGTGTTCGTGACCTTCATGATTTTGTGAAATATAAAAAACGTTTAGTGTTTTCGTGTTGAAACGACAGGAGCCTCGGTGGAGCGGCTGCGCGATTAATGTGCGGTAGCCTCTTCCTTCGCCTTCTCGGAGAGCGCAAAGTCGACGATCTTGATGACGTTATCGTCCGATGCCTCTCCGCCGCAGACGATGATCTCGTCCTCCAGCGCCAGGATCGGTATGCGGAGCCCGTATATCTTGATGTGCTCCGCGATCTTCGGGTACTTCTTCGCTTCCCCGGCGAATACGTTGATCAGCGACACCTGTACCTGATCGCCGAAGCGATCGATGAGCTGTCCCTTGATCGACTCGAAATCCCACTGGTGTGCCTTGCCCCCGCAGTCATGGAACTTGTTGCACGCGGGGCAGTTCGCTCCGGGGTAATATCCGAACAGCTTGACGTCTAGCGGCATTTTAAACTCATGTTGTATGCTGGTCCTATGATATATAATTTTTCTGTCTGCTTTCAGAGATAAAATGACCGGCTTAGGAAAAAGCAAGTGTTCCGACTTATATTTTTATAAGCGACCGATGGAAGCTTTATATATTTTTAATTGTATATAAATGCGATTTCTTTTATTAAAATACGAATTTCTTTGAATTATATTGTTTTTACCGTAATATTTAAATTTGAAAAAATCAGGATAATCTACTATGACGAGAATTTCCACTTCTCAGGAATTGGTAGACAATATCAGGAAGTTGTGTGGCGATGACATTGCCAGCGACTTCGTGAATATGATGAACCAGGTGAACCAGCCCAGATTCAGCGCGATCAAGAATACCTTCAGGGACTCGACATCGGTCTTTATTCTCGCTTGCGCGAACAGCAACATCATGTACAAGGACCTCCGCGAGTACGGCCTCAAGCTGGGCATCGCGAGCGTCGAGACGTTCTCGCGCAGGATTTACGAGATGCGGAGAGCCGGCCTCATCTACACCGAGTCCATGCACAACAAGGGCCCGGGCAGGCCGAAGCTCAAGCTGCGGTTCAACCCCAACGCCTTCAAGGAAATGTTCAACGTGGACCCGAGCACCATGCTCTCCGGCGGCCACGCGGAAGAAGGCAAAGTCGTCCTTTGAAGTACAGGCACTACCAATCCTGGTCACAGCGTCTCCGGGCGTAACGACCCATGCGCCCGGGCGCCAAACATATTCGTTAGCCCGCCGTATTTTCTAAGCCATAACGAATATTAGATCGGGCTATCTTCGCATGCCTGCGTGCAATCGTGCACGAGACTGCAGGACGCACGTAGATAATAAGATATACGCTGATTTCCAGACCGGCGCCAAAATTCATATATAGTAAGCAAGCTATATGTTTGATTTGCCGTTGTCCGCCGTTGGGTAAATGCCAGTCGCCGCCGGGAATTTGCGACGCCCCGGAAGCTGCGGCGCAGGCAATGACTGGCCAACAAGACCCATGCAGGCTAAAGGCAATGGAAAAGCGGGGAATATAAATGACGCAATATCTGACAGACCTGGAGCTTAAGATTCAGTGCCTCGTCATGAGTTGTATATCTGAGAATGCTATAAACCAGATTGCACGGCGCAAGGCCCTTGCGCCTGTTAAGGCCCCCGACACATATCGCCCGGCTTAAATGTCGGGCAGCTATTTTGTAAGTACAGGACACAGCAAGGCCAACGGCCATGAAATGGCCGGGGTTGTGTCACCATGTTTATAGAGCTATGGCTTAGACTGGTGGTTTTTGACCGCCAGGAGTCTGTCCATCTCAACTGACCGGTACGACGTAGCCGGGACATGGAGCGCCGTCAGTCAGATGTGCAGACGGCATGTACTATGGTGCGATCAGCTGAAGGCAGTGTGATCGGATAAGTCAAGATCAATGAATTTGGCAAATACAAGACCTGGAAGGACGTCTTATGACACTGGCGGCTAAGCGGTGCATTGTGACATCACCACCGACATATCGCGAGCGACAAGCGTATGGCGTACTTTCAACAGGAGGAGGCGATAACGATGGAAACACGGATAATGAGACCGGAAGACGCGGTGACGCTCTGGCGCTATGCGCTGGTGAAGTGCAATGACGGGGATATCTGGTATGGCCATGTGGCGATCTTCAGTGGAGATAGGTACACGTGGATCATGGCTGTGCTTGATATGGACGTGTCTGGCGATCTTATGACAAATACCGGAGACTACATTTACGAGCGATCTGACGACATAGCGGAAGGCCTGGTCTATGACATGAGCGAGCGGGCGATAGAGCACATCAACAGCGCTGCCCAGGAGATGCTGCGCGATCGGTGGGGCAACGTGACGATGTTTAGCTGCCTGTACTGGCATGGTGGCGATATAATGCCGATGAGGACCCATCCGCTGCTTCCCGTTTTAAAGTTTCTGCACCTGAAGCACGTCGACTACAAGAAGGTGACGAGATGAAACGGGATAACCGGGGTATGTCTCTCCTGCGCGAAGGTCCGGAGACCAGGATGACTGTTAAATGTGCCGGATGCAAATGGCTGAAACTCTTCGATGCAGGCGCAGAGAGCGGCCTCTGTGGTCATCCGGACGAATGGAAAAATAAAATTGTAGCCGTCTACATGGACCGCGAGTGCCAGAAGAGGGATGGAGCAGAGAATAGCGCATTACTAGAAGAAAAGCGCAGGAAGCCGTGTGGAACACAACGTCGTCCCCGCGTCCACGGATGGAGGTAGGACAATGTTCGGAATCAGGACGAAAAAACAGAAGGAGGCCGAGGCAAGGGCCAGGATGGAACACAACGAGAGAATACGCAGGATGGCGAGGATGATCGAGGATGTCCGCGAAGGCAAGCTCCCCGCCGCGGTGAAGCCCGACGGAATGATCATGCTCAAAGATGACGAGATCGTCCACTTGAAGCTTGAAAATGTGTCACTCTGCGAGATACGCGGCCCGGAGTCCGAAGCCGGAGATGCCAGCGTGAGGATCACCAAGGGTATCCTGTTCATGGCGAACAACTACAGTGTGAGGAACGTGTGGAAGATCGTCCCCGTCAGTCAGGGGACACTGTACCTCACCTCCAGAAAAGTCGTTTTCATCGGCTTCAAAACCGCTATAACTATACCACTGTGGCATGTGATGAGCGGCGAGCACTTCACCGATGGAGCCAGGATCGCCGGGAGCAGCAGGCACGTGCCCATAATCGCCATGAGCAGCGAGGTCGAGCCCGTATACTGGGAAGCTTTCGGCGTCTTTCTGGAAGCGCTGGCGAAGAGGATAGAAAATACTGGCGAATAAGTGGTAAAATGTTCGGGACTGAAAAGAAAACGAAGGGCCAGGGGCTATGATATGATGGATTATGGTGAAAAGATTCGCAACCTGACCATAGCTGCCATGAATGTACGCGGCGGCTATCCTCCGAGCACAATACAGCCCGACGGGGTGATCGTTCTCAAGGGAGACGAAAAGCTCTATTTCAAGATAAGCGGCGTGTACTTGTACGAGGGACAGAGCTTCACGATAAACAGGAACATCGACATCAGGGCAGGCAAGGGGAGCGCGAAGGCCGAGCGGATGGGCGCCGCTCTCGACACAGGATCGTTATACCTGACTGATAAGAGGATTGTCTTCGCAGGCATAAATAAGGCTGCCACTATACCACTGGAGTACGTGACGTACAGCGTGCACTACAACGATGGAATCCTGATCAGAGGAGACCGCTGGACTATTCCCATCCTCGCGATAAACACAGTGGCAGAGCCCGTATACTGGGACATCTTTAATGCCATTCTCGAATCATTGGTCAGGAGGATAAAAGAATAGGCGCAGGGACCCAGGGAAATTAGGCCTGTGGAATAAAAGTAAAGTTTATCCATATAGACTGTCTTTTGTTGTGCGTTAGCGATCATCGAGGTCTAAACATGGACAAATACGACAAGGTGTTCGAGCTTGCCAAGAACCGGGGCTTCATCTGGCCCTCGTTCGAGATCTATGGCGGTGCCTCGGGCTTTTACGATTACGGGCCGCTCGGCGCCACGCTCAAGCGGAAGATCGAGGACGAGTGGCGGCGGTTCTACTGCGTGGGCGAAGGCTTTTACGAGATCGAGGCGCCGACGATAGGCGTCGAGGCGATCTTCGAGGCATCGGGACACGTGGGCGGCTTCGCCGACCCGATGGTCACCTGCGAGAAATGCAAGGAGTCCTTCCGTGCAGACCACATTGTCAAGGAGACGATGGAGATCCCTGACGGTCTCAAGAAGGAGCAGCTCACCGACATCATCAGGAAGAACGCCATCAAGTGCCCTGAGTGCGGCGGACCGTTAGGAGACGTCTACGACTTCAACCTCATGTTCCAGACCTGGATCGGGCCGGGGCAGAAGAAGAAAGGCTACCTGCGCCCGGAAACCGCGCAGGGCATGTTCGTGGACTTCCCGAGGCTGCTGCGGTTCTACCGCGAGAAGCTGCCGTTCGGCGTCACCCAGATCGGCAAGTCATACCGCAACGAGATCTCGCCCCGGCAGGGCGTCATCCGGCTGCGCGAGTTCACCCAGGCCGAGGCCGAGGTGTTCGTCAACCCGCAATTCAAGAGCCAGCACCCCAATTTCAATGCGGTACGCGAACTGATGCTGCCGCTCTGGGACGAAAACGCCCAACTGACGAACGGACCGGCCACGCCCATGCGGGTCGGCGCGGCCGTGGAGAAGGGCACCATCGCCAACCAGTATCTGGCCTATTACGTAGCATTGACCTACCAGTTCCTCATCAGCGTGGGCATAGACGAGAAGAAGCTACGCTTCCGGCAGCATATGTGTACCGAGCGTGCCCACTATGCCACGGACTGCTGGGACGCCGAGGTGCTGCTGGACGGTCTGGGCTGGATCGAGATCGTCGGCATCGCCGACCGGACCAGCTACGACCTGACGGCACACCAGAAGCGCAGCGAGGTCGACCTGTCCGTGTTCATTCCCTTCGAGAAGCCGATGAAGGTGAAGAAGACTGTTGTTACGCCTGATATGAAGACCATCGGCCCGAAGTTCAAGGGCAAGGCCGGGAAGATTATGGCTGCGCTCAAGGCGATGAAGCCAGAAGAGCTGGATAAGCCCGAAGTGCGCCTTGACATCGACGGCGAGGAGGTCGTCATCGAGAGCAGCCTGTTCAAGCATGAGACCGTCGAAGTGGACGTCAACGGCGAGAACGTCGTGCCGCACGTGGTCGAGCCCTCCTACGGCGTCGACCGTATCCTGTACTCGGTGCTGGACCACGCGTACGATGAGGAGATCGTCAAAGACGAGGAGCGGATCGTGCTGCGACTCGACCGGAAAGTGGCGCCGATCACCGTGGCCGTGCTGCCGCTGCTTGGCAACGACGAGCGGCTCACTACACGCGGCGTGGAGATCGCCAGGGACCTGAAAGGCGCCGGCTTCTTCGTCGAATATGACGACTCGGGTACGATCGGGAAGAGATACCGCCGCAACGACGAGGCAGGCACTCCGTTCTGTGTGACCGTCGACTTTGACACCGTAGAGAAAGACAGCACCGTGACCGTCAGGGACCGCGACAGCATGGCTCAGGTGCGCATCCCGGCGGCCGACCTGTCCGGCCTGTTCGGCGAGCTGCTCTGCACGGGCAAGCCGCTCGAAGGCTACGGCAAAAAGGTATAGAGATATTATGCCTTTCGACGGGCCGATCTTTTTCCGGGAGCTGGGCAGGAAAGCCTTCCACATGGCGGGATGCGTCATTCCCGCCGCCTACTATTTCTTCGTCTCAAGGGAGATCATGCTCGTCGTGCTCGGCGCCTGCGTCGTCGGCGCGGGCTTTCTGGAATACATGCGCCTGAAGGGCCGGGACCTGTACCCGAACACCTTCATGCGGCCGTCCGAAGACAGACGCCTCGGCGGCTACTTCTACGCAGCGCTTGCGATGTTTCTGGCAGTACTGCTGTTCAGCAAGGTAGTAGCGGTCGCCGCCATCCTGTTCCTGGTCTTCGGCGACGCGATTACCGGCCTGGCCGGGGCGCTTTTGCTCATGTACACGGGCAAGAGATCCGTCGATGTCCGGGACGGATCGCAGCAAGGCCTGATGTATGCGATCATACATCACAAGCCGCTACCGCTGATGCTGCTGATGTTTGCGATCTGTGCCGTCATCGGACTGGCTTTCCACCCGGAGATCTCGTACCTCGCGATAGCGGCCGGCGCGCTGGGGGCGGTGATCGCCGATGCATTCCCGTGGCGCATCGGGCGCTACACGATTGATGATAACCTGTCTATACCCCTGCTGGCGGGCGCGCTCATGACGCTGGCATCTGTCATATAATATTATTATATCATTGTGATAAATATCAAGCGTGACAGAGATAAGCAAAGAGGAGTACCTTGGAGCGCTAGAGAGCGCCGGCATGACAACGCATCCGGGAGGCATCGCCGGCACCAAGGAGTTGATCCGGCGGCTTGGCATCAGGCGTGGAGAGCGGGTGATAGACATTGGATGCGGGACTGGCTACACCGCCTGTCTCATGGCTAAAAGGTACGGCGCCACAGTCGTTGCTGCTGATCTGCAGCCGAAAATGTTTCGCTGGGTAAAAAAGAGGGCTCTCAGGGAACATGTCGTCGATGCTATACATCCAGTGGTCGCCGATGCCCACCGTCTCCCGTTCAGGGACGACGCCTTCGACGTGGCGGTGATCGAGTCGGTCCTCGTCTTCTGTGATGTCACGACGGCGCTGACGGAAATTTACCGGGTGCTGAAGTCCGGCGGGCGGCTCGGATGCAACGAAGTCACGGCACTGCGCCCGTTGTCCAAAGAGCAGAGGGATCTATTCAGGGAAATGATCGGGGTCACACCCGCGACAAAGACCGGTGATGAGTGGACGGCCGCCTTCAGGTCCGCCGGATTTGTGAATGTCATCGAAGATTTCAGTCCCATCGACTGGCTGGATCTGTCGCTGTTCACGCCACTTCGCACCGACGGAGTCAAGCGATATCTACGGGCACTGGCCATGTCCCTGGCCGATCCGGAGATCCGGAGAATCAGCCGGAAAAAGGCCGCTTTTATACGCGCGGGCCTGATGCGCGACCTCGGCTCAGGCATTTACCTGGCTCACAGGCCGTGACATTATTTTCAGCCCGGAAGCTATAGTAATTTATATATCACCTGATTATCCACGTAACAGAGACATGTCAGACTTCGTCAGCCATCCGCTTCTCATGCCGGACATGGTGTCCAGCCGCGCCTACCAGGAGACGCTGGCACGGAAGGCGCTGGAGAAATCGAGCCTGATCGTGCTGCCCACCGGTCTGGGTAAGACGATCATCGCACTACTCGTCATCATGGACCGGCTCCGGAACCACGAGGGCGCGAAGGTGCTCATGCTGTCGCCGACGAAGCCTCTGGTCGAGCAACACGCAGCATTTTTCCGCAAGGTGCTGAAGGTCGACTCGGAGAAGGTGGTCGTCTTCACTGGCAGTACGCCTCCTGAAGAGAGGGCGGAACTCTGGAGGAAGGCCACTGTAGTCGTCTCCACGCCGCAGGTGATCGAGAATGACCTTCTCTGCCATCGGTTCGACCTTGGGGACGTCGTCCACGTCACCTTCGACGAGGCCCATCGCGCGTCGGGTAACTACGCCTATGTCTACATTGCCAAAAAATACGTCGAGCAGGCGAAGAGCCCTCTGATCCTTGGCATCACAGCCTCGCCCGGCAGCACGCCGGAGAAGATCAGCGAAGTTGCCAGCAGCCTGTTCATCGACCGTGTCGAGGTGAAAACCGAGAACGACCCGGACGTAGCCCCTTACATTTACGACAAAGACGTCGAGTGGATCAAAGTGAGCGTGCCCGAAAGGGCCAACAAGATACGCATCCTGCTCGAAGCTGTCCTGGACGACCGGTTCAAGCGGCTGTTCGAGATGGGTGTGGTCTATTCCAGGAACGTCAATCTCAACAAGAAAGAGCTGCTGATGCTCCAGCAGCGGCTGCAGGCGCAGATCGTCAAGGGCGGCAGCCCCGAGAGCTACCGGGCGGTCTCCCTTGTGGCCGAGATCATGAAGGTGGAGCACGCCGTCGACCTCATCCAGACCCAGGGGCTCCAGCCGCTGAACAAGTACTTCGACCGGCTCAAGGAAGAGGCGGGCGGTAAGGGCGGGAGCAAGGCCACACGGCGGCTGATGACCGACCCGCGGCTCCAGCATGCCATCAGGGAAGCCGCCGAGTCAGAAGACATGATCAACCCAAAGACCGAGAAGGTCAAGGAGATCGTTGTCGAGCTGCTGCAGTCAAGTCCCGCGGCAAAAGCTATAGTGTTCACTAACTTCCGTGATACGGCTGAGGTCGTGGCGAAGGCCCTCGGAGAGGTCGAGGGCGTGAGGCCCGTCAGGTTCGTAGGCCAGGCCTCGAAGCTCAACGACAAGGGACTGTCACAGAAGAAGCAGGTGGAAATTCTGGGCAAGTTCCGTGCCGGCGAGTACAATGTGCTCATCGCTACCTCCGTGGCCGAGGAAGGGCTGGACATCCCCTCGACAGACCTGGTGCTGTTCTACGAGCCGGTGCCGTCGGAGATCAGGAGCATCCAGCGCCGGGGCCGGACGGGCCGCAACATGGTCGGCCGGGTGGTGGTGCTCATGTCGAAGGGCACCAGGGACGAGGGCGCCTACCGGGTCAGCCAGAGCAAGGAGAAGAGGATGTACAAGACCATGCAACACATGAAGGACGGCCAGACGATGATGGAAGTCCTGAACAATGGCACGACGACACAGCCACAGCAGCAGTCCCTGCCGGAGCAGGAGGAAGAGCTGCCACAGAGGGTCGAAAACGGCGAGGGCGCCATAAACGGCGACAGCGACTCTCAAGAACCGGCGATCACCCCCGCTATGACACCGCCCCAAGAGCCTGCACATGCCGGACAGGCGAGCCTGGGGGCTTTCGGCAAAAAGGACGGCAACGGGCCAATCGAGATATACGTGGACAACAGGGAGATGCGATCGGCAGTCGTCAAGGCGCTGGAGGCCAAAGGCGTGAAGATGGACTTCCAGGCGCTGAAAGTCGGCGATTACATCCTGTCAGACCGGGTCTGCGTCGAGCGCAAGACCACGGATGACTTTCTGGATACGCTATTTGACCCCACCCGGGGCCTGTTCGAGCAGATCATCAACATGAAACGCGAATACCTGCGGCCGGTGTTGATCATCGAAGGCGAAGGCCTCTACACGAAGCGCCGCATCAGCCCTGAGGCCATCCACGGGATCATCGCCTCGATCATGGTGGACTATGGCATCCCCGTACTCTTCACCGCGAACGAAGAGGATACGGCCTCGTATATATACACGGTTGCACGCCGTGAGCAGCTAGATCGCAAGCGTACTGTGAACCCACACGCTCGCAAGTCGTCGCATACGATGGCAGAGCGCCAGGAATACCTGGTGTCGGCGATCTCCGAGGTCGGGCCGGTGATCGCCCGGAACTTATTGAAACACTTCGGCAGCGTCAAAAGCATAGCTGAGGCGTCCGTCGAGGAACTGCAGGCCGTTGACAAAGTCGGGCCTAAGACTGCAGCGCGGATACGGGAAATCATGGATAGCACGTACCAGACGCGCGACTAATCCTCTTCGGACGTGCGCTATCGGAACATTTGCCAAGCACGCCAAGGATTCTTAAAAGGCGTGCGCACCAGAACGTCTGGCGTGGTTTTTATAGCTCGCCAAGTGCGCCAAGGAGCCAAGCACGCCAAG
>JAEZKS010000302.1 GCA_023436075.1 Methanobacteriota archaeon | reverse complement strand
CGCTGAAGGGTATGTCGGCGTCTATGGGGTACGGCAATATGGAGAAGCTGTGCCACCGCATGGAGAACCAGCTCGACCGGGTACGCAACGGCCAGCTATCCTTCGACAGCGGGCTGGCCACGCTTCTCTTCCAGGCTCTGGACACGCTGGAAGCCATGATCGATCGCATCCAGGCGGACGACGACACGCCGACTGACGTGTCGGCGCTGGTAGCCGAGATCGAAGGATACGGCCAGCAGGCGGATGCCGCTGCGCCGGCCCCACAGAAGCCGAAGAAGGCAAAAGTCGAGGAGGCTGTCGAGAGCGCCCCTGTCGAAACGAGCGCCGTGCTGCCATCCGGGGCGCCTGAAGGAGCGAACGAGTTCGAAGTGAAGGTAACGCTGGAGAAGACATGCGAGTTCAGAAGCGTCCGCGCCTTCCTCGTCGTGCAGGGCCTTTCGGAGATCGGGAAGATCATCAGCACGGTGCCGGACATCAAGGACATCGAGAATGACAAAATAGAGTACGATCTGACAGTCATCATCAGCACTGACGCCGACGGGCCTGCGATCGAGCGCAGGGCCATGGGAGTTGCCGAGATCGCGTCGGCGAAGGCGACCATGCGTGCGCCTGATAATGTCGCGTCGAATGGAGGGGCTGCGACCGCGGCCACGGCCGCGGATAAGCCCGAAGCGAAGAAAGCGCCACAGGCGCCAGGAAAAGGTAAGGAAGGAAAGTCCATCCATAGCGTGCGCATCGACATCGACAGGCTGGACACCATAATGAACCTGGTCGGAGAGCTGGTGATCAGCCGCGGCCGCCTGTTCGAGATCAGCCACCGTAACGTGATGCAGGAGATGAACGAGACGATGACCATGCTGGACCGCTCGATCACCGACCTGCAGAACGAAGTCATGCGGATACGGATGCTGCCCGTGGACAACGTCTTCAACCGGTTCCCGCGCATCGTCCGGGACCTGGCGAAGAAAGAGGGCAAAGAAATCGACCTGATCATTGAAGGCCAGGACACTGAGCTTGACCGCACCGTGCTCGACGAGATCAGCGACCCGCTAAATCACATGATCCGCAACGCGGTGGACCACGGCATCGAGAGTCCGGAGGACCGCGTGGCTGCCGGTAAGCCGGCGACGGGCACGATCAAGCTGATCGCCCGCAGGGAGCGGAGCAACGTCATCATCGAGATCATCGACGACGGAAAAGGCATCGACGCCGCGAAAGTGAAACGCAAGGCCCTTGAAAAAGGCCTCATCTCCGAGGCACAGGCGGAGGCCATGACTGACGAGGAAGCCGTCATGCTCATCTTCAAGCCAGGGCTGTCGACGGCGGATAAAATTACGGAGGTCTCGGGCAGAGGCGTAGGCATGGACATCGTCCGCACCAAGGTGGAGAGTCTGGGCGGCCTCGTCCGGATCGATACTCAGCCGGGGAAAGGCACGAAGACGATCCTCAAGCTGCCCCCGACCATCGCCATCGTGCAGGCGCTGCTCATCAACGCGGGCGACGAGAAATACGCCATTTCTATCACGAACGTCGTAGAGACCGTGTATATCACCGAGAAAGAGATCAAGACCGTCGGCGGCCGGGAAGTCATCGTCATCCGTGAAACGATCCTGCCGCTGCACCGGCTTCACGACCTCTTCGGCTTGCGAAAAGGAGATACTGGCAAGTACACGGCAATAGTAGTCGAAAAGGCGGAGCAGAAGATCGCCCTGCTGGTCGACTCCATCGAGAGCCAGCAGGAGATATTCGTCAAGCCGCTGAGCGGCCTGCTGCAGAACGTCGAGGGCCTCGAGGGCGTGACGATCATGGGCAACGGCCGGGTCGTGCCCATCCTCGACGTATTGACACTTACCGAGGTAAAGCTATGAACCAGAATGCCACGTTATCAGATCACCAGCTCGACGCGCTGCGGGAGTTCGGGAACATAGGATCAGCCCACGCAGCCACGTCCCTATCCATGATGATCTGCCAGGATATCGAGATGCGGGTGCCCGAGATCGAGATCGTGCCCCTCACCGCCGTGAGCTCGTTCGTGGAGTCGGACGGACCAGCAGTCGGACTGTACTTCCAGCTACTGGACGGGGACTGCCGGCTCGATGGCCATGTCTACCTGGTCTTCCCGGAAGACAGCGCACTGAAGATGTCCGACATGCTGCTCATGCGCGAGGTCGGAGCGACCAGAAGGATTGCGGAAGATGAACAGACGGCCCTGATGGAGGTCGGCAACGTGCTGCTGTCGTCATTCGGCGACGCCTCGGCGGAACTGCTGGGAATCACCATGCTCCCATCGCCTCCTGAGTACAGGTTCGGCATGGCACGCGGCCTGATCGACGACGTCGCGCACAGCGTGAACTCGCCCGCGGCGCGAGCCATCGTCTTCAAGACGGCGCTGAGCGACACGATGAGGCGAGTCAAAGGGTATTTCGTGCTGCTGCCGGAGCCCAGGACGCTGGATAGCATACTCGGACTCCTAGAGGCAAAAACTAATGGCGGTCAGTAACTACAAGCTCGGTACAGGAGAGTTCGCCACAGGAAACAAAGAGGTTTCCGGGGCAGGACTGAGTCTTGCCCAGGAGATCAAGGTAGGCATGGGCGAGATCACCATCGCCCGTGCGCCGTACACGCTGACTATCATCGGTCTCGGGTCGTGCGTGGGAGTGGCCCTGTACTACCCGAAGGAAAAGATCGGCGCACTGGCACACATCATGCTGCCGGACAGCGCCAAGTCCCGCTGCAACACCAGCCGGGAAAAGTTCGCCGACACAGGCCTGGCCATAATGTTAGAGCAGTTCAAGAAGAACGGCGCCGACCCAATGTGGGTGACAGCCCGTCTGGTCGGCGGCGCCAGCATGTTCAAGTCCAGCAGCCAGGAAGGCGCGAGTCCCATGTTTAACATAGGGGAGAACAACGTGCGCGCCTGCCGAGAATTTTTGAAGAAAGAGCGTATCAGGGTCATCGGAGAGGAAGTGCTGGGCACGATCGGCCGTACCATGCGCTTCGACCTGACGACGGGAAGGATCTGGGTCCGCCACGCCGACGGCACGAGCAATGACCTCTGACTGCCGCTATCTGTCGTTCCGGACCTGCTCGCGCTTTTCCTGGCAACGGCACGACGATGCGTGCCGATGACTGCTCACCCTTCGGCTCATGCCAGTCTTTTCCCATAGCCCCGCCCCGAGGACCCCGAGGGTGCCGAGGACACATACCGGGCACGGACAGATGAACGCAGCCACCAGCCCCCAGATCAAGCCGACGACCAGTAGATGGTTGCTCCTGCGTGCTGTCTCGTTACCTGCTTTCATGATTGACAGACTCACAGGCCAAACTTGCGATATAGCAGGACACAGG
>JAEZKS010000299.1 GCA_023436075.1 Methanobacteriota archaeon | reverse complement strand
GGCTGAAGGTCTGGAGCAACTGGTCATTTTCGGGGCCGGATATGATACCCGGGCCTACCGGATAGACGAACTGAAAAAGGTCCGGGTATTCGAGGTGGACCATCCGGTCACCCAACGTTCAAAAGTGGAGAAGGTCAGGGAGATCTTCGGCTCGCTATCGGATAACGTCACGTATGTGCCGGTCGACCTTGAAGTCGACGATCCGGGCCTGCGCCTCGTGGACAACGGGTATGATCGGGCCCGGAAAACGCTCTTTGTCATGGAAGGGCTTTTGATGTACCTCAGCCCGGCGATTGTCGATGAGATATTATCTTTCATCGTGCACAATTCCCGCAAAGGCAGCGCCATCATTTTCGATTATATACCCAGGTCAGTGATCGATGGCACCTGTGAGCTGGAAGCCGGGAAGAACTGGCAGAAGGGCGTAACGGATGTGGGAGAGCCATTCCTGTTCGGCATTGAGCCCGGGACACTTGAGGCGTTCCTTGTGCGGAGGGGGTTCACGAAGGCCAGGAACATGACCAGCGAGGACTACAAGAAGGCTTATTTCCGCGGGAAGAACGCGGACCGGACAGTGAACAGCCTGCTATCGTTCGCCTATGCCGTAGTCGAATGATATGGTCGACCGGGCAGAAACCTTCGTCGCCTGCCCGATGATCTCTTTTTGCTCTCCGTTCTCCCCGTCAGGCCGGGCACCTGAAACATGCTGAGCCCCCGGGCGGTGGAGAAAAGAATTTATGAGCTTATAACCATTGGTTACAGGATAACTGGCCGTTGAGATCGCTCGCGGCCCGGCAGGTGAGCGGGATTGTCCATTGCTGAGCGGAAGGAACGAGAAAAGGAACAGAGGCGTAAAGACATCATCGCCGCCGCTGAGAAGCTGTTTTTTGCCCGCGGGTACGACAGCGTCACCATGGACGACATCGCGAAGCAGGCCGAGCTCAACAAGGCGACGCTCTATCTGTATTTCAAAGATAAGGAATCGCTGTATTTCACCGTGGTCCTGCGTGGCGTCGTTATCCTGAACGAGATGGTGCGGGAGAGGGAGAAGAACGCGAAGACCGGCTTCGACAGGCTGTGGGAGATCGGGCATGCGTACGTCTCGTTCGCCAAGAAGTACCCCGATTACAACCTGGCCTACAATTATTTCTATTCAGGGCGGTTCAACCTCGACGGCGTCGTGCACCCGGACGAGCTGTCCGAATCCCTGCTCCCGGTGGTAGACTCCGGGCCGAAGTTCTGGAAGAACGTGGACATGGCGGCCAACTGGGCGAGCAACAGTGTTGCCCGGCAGATCTTCGAGCTCAATCAAGGGATATTCGTGCTGATGTGCAATGCAATCAGATCGGGTATGATGGAGGGAAAGTTCAGGCAGGACCTGGACCCCGTCGAGACAGCTACGGTATTTACCATGTTGCTGGAAAGCCTGCCGAGGATGAGGCCGGACCTGGCTGCCGGGCTCGAAAAGCATGGCGTCGCCCGGGCGAACTTCGCCAGGGACATCGGGGACTTCATGGGTCTGATGCTGGGGAACCGGGAAAAACAGAGTAAGATGTAATACAGGTAGTCGGCCTGCCAACACGGATGTCCTAAACTCTCTTTTTGCAGTACTCCTGTAGCCCGCCTGCGCCGGGGAATGTGCCGGACCGTTCCGGCAACAGTGCCTGCACGATATGCGATTTTTCGCCATTGCCAAACGTTTAAATAATAATATAACCATTAGTTACTTGATAACTATTGGTTAAAAAATAACTTTAAGTTTTTCAATAACTGATGGTTGAACGGTGATCCAGATGAAGCAAACGCAATCTGCACAGAGGCAATGAAACAGGAGCGTAACCCATGAAGGTAATCGCCATCAACACTAGCCCGGAGAAGGAATGGGGCGTGATCTCGCTGCTCCTGGACCCGTACATAGAAGGCTTGAAAGATGCAGGGGCGGAAGTGGAGATGTACTACTCGCGCGACCTGCTCATCTTCCCCTGCTGCGGGAACCTCAACTGCACGGTGCGGACGCCGGGCAACTGCATGGCCTTCGACGACGTGCGGTGGCTTCGTTCGAAAATCGGGCAGGCTGATGTTCTCGTCCTCGCATCGCCCCTGTACTTCAACGGATTCACAGGGAAGGCGGGCGTCACGGAGCCCATGACGCGGCTGCATGAACGGCTGGAAACGGCCCGAGAATTCAATGGCGATCCCTATGAGCACGCGGTCCACACGACCCACGAAGCTGTCAGGCTCCGAAAGGTGGTGGTCGTCTCGGGCTGCGGCTTCTGGGAGATCGACGACTTCTACCCGGTCCTGACCCATCTCAAAGCCATCTGCTACAACACGTTTCCCGAGCTGGCGGGATCCATCACCGGCCCCGTCAGGGCTACCGTCCGCGGGGCGCTGCCGGAGGGCGTCCTGGACGACGAGATCATCGCAATCGCACGGGTGGCAGGACGCGGGCTCGCGCGGGATTACCGGAGGCTGGTCAGGCAATCGTCGACCACCATGGCGTGCGATGGCCGGACTGAAGCGTCCCGGAGAGGGCCAGAGGTCAGGGCATCCGATGTCCGGAGAGAATGGAGCGGCGAGATGCTGTTCGAGTTAGGCTGTATGCACTGAATGCCATGGCGGCGATTGCCAGCCCAAAATAATCAGAGCCAATTGTAAGAGGAGTTACCCTATGAGGAAAGCAACTACAAACATAGCATCGGCTATCGCTTTTGTCGATGGTCGGATCATGACGATGGACCCAGAGAATGCGGGAGCTGAGGTGTTGGTCATCTCTGGCGGCCGCATAGCGGGCGTCGGTAGCAAAACCATCCTCCAGTCGTACCCTGATGCAGAGATCATCGATCTGGGCGGCCGGACGCTACTGCCAGGCTTCATCGATGCTCACAACCACCTGTCGTTCGGCTGTTTCATGCCCGAATGGGCGAACTTGAGGGGCCTGACGACGAAAGAGGCGATTCTCGAAGCGGTGCACAGGCATGCTTCGGACCATCCTGGCCAGGGCTGGCTTATCGGCTACTACTGGGTCGATGCAGGGACCGGAGGGCCTGCGTTGTCCAGGCAAGATCTGGACGGCCTGGGGATCGACAGGCCGATCCTGCTAATCCAGCATTCGTTCCATAAAAGCCTCGCCAACACCAGGGCGCTGGAGCTGGCAGGCATTGACCGGCTGAATCCTGATCCGAGATGCGGGAAGATCGATCGCGATGCCGATGGCGTACCTACAGGGATACTGTGGGAGAACGCGCAGGTTCCGGTATTCCGGCTGGCACTGGAGCACAGCACAGGCGATTATGCAGGCCGCATCGAGGAACGGGCCGGAGAATTGCTGGCATTCGGCATTACCGCTGTCCATGATCCGGGTGTTACGCCTGCGGCGGAGGCAGCTTATCGCCTGCTGCACGCGGAACGCCGGCTGCCCGTGTCCGTGCTCATGATGCCGCACGGCGAGACCTTGGTCGATAATGGCATAAGCGGCAGGCTGGACGGCCCGGTAACCGGCACGGGCGACGAGATGCTCCGCATCGGGCCGGTTAAGCTGTTCGCGGACGGTGGCGTATCGGGCACGATAAGCCTTGGCGGCCGGATACAGGGCCAGGATTATACTTTGGGTCTGCCGCGGACCGATTTCAAGAATACGCTGATCGAGGCCACTCGGCGAGGTTTCCGCGTTTGCGTCCACGCCATCGGGAATCTGGCTGTCGAAGAAGCGCTTGTGGCTTTCGAAGATGCAGCAAGAATTGCCCCGCCAGGGCTGGAGCTGCGGCCCCGCCTGGAGCACATGTTTCTGCTTAGCGATGCACAGATCAAGCGCCTGGCATCGATGGGCGGATGCAGCGCGGTTCAGCCCTGTTTGCTCGTGACCGCGCAGGCGCTGAAACAGGTGTCCTTCGAGGGCATGAAGTGGTTCGCCCTCCGCGATCTGCTGGAAGGTGGGGTGGTCCTGGCGGGTTCCAGCGACGATCCGGGCGGATACTTTGACGGCCGCGACCCCATCAGGTCCTCGATTATGGGCGCCACTATGAACATTGGCACGGGTATGGTACTGTTCCCGGAGCAGACGATGTCTTTAGAGCAATGGCTCTGGATATACACCGCCGGGTCCGCATACGCGGGCGGGCAGGAGCAGGAGCGCGGAATGCTGAAGAAGGGTCTGGTCGCCGATCTGGTGATCCTGGACGGCGACCTGGATCCGGCGAATCCACCGGTCGTGGCCGAGACATGGAAGAACGGAATGAAAGTGTATTCACGTCAGGCGAAACAGGATTTGATCGCGTAGGCAATAAAGGAGGCACAGGAATGTCGAGATTCAACAAGCCAATCACAGGAAAGACCAACGATAACGGGCACATGCAGGTGGAGATCTTCCCCCAGCGCGTGCTGAACGTCGAGACTGCCCAGAAGCTGCTGGACGAGCTGAACGCCATCCCTGGCATCCTTCGGATGGTCGTCTACGGCCCCCGCCTGCCGGCGGAGAACCCGGAAGACCTGCTTGATCTCAGATACGGGGCCGTAAAGAAGAAATACCTGAATATAAAGGGCGAGAAGGTCGAGCTGACCGTCCAGGTGGGGCGTATCTGGATCGAGATCAACGACCTCGACGCCATCGAGAAGATCAGGTCCGCCGGCGAGAAGGCGCTCCCGTTCCCGTTCGAGATGTACGAAGGGCTCTACATCCGCTCG
The DNA here is from genome assembly GCA_023436075.1 of Methanobacteriota archaeon. Taxonomy (GTDB): domain Archaea; phylum Halobacteriota; class Methanocellia; order Methanocellales; family Methanocellaceae; genus Methanocella_A. The sequence continues at coordinate 6,505 of JAEZKS010000299.1, read as the reverse complement.
GAGCCGACGGTCGTCGACTATGCGAAGGGCGTGAAAGCCGGCGACGTCAACCTGGGGCTGTTCGACCCGAAGGACAAGCGTAACCGGACACGATGTGCTGCGAAGACCTGCGATGAACGGCACGAGCAGGCCTGAAGCGCCACGGCCGCCGGAGTATCGCCGTCATAGCCGTAGAGACACCGATCGATGACTATATGAGGATTTATAAACATGGCAGAGGGGTAAAACGCGAGGCATCGAAGATGAGAGTCGTCGCCATTAATACCAGTCCGGAACGGGAGTCAGGTATCGTCTCACTACTCATAGAGCCTTTTCTGGATGGGTTGCGGGAAGCCGGGGCCATGGCAGAGCTATGCTACGCCTGCGATCTCGACGCGAGCGGCTTCATCGACAGTGAGCTACGAGAGAGAATAGAAGGGGCCGACGTGCTGGCCATAGCCTCGCCGCTCTTCTTCGATGGCTTCACAGGCCCTGATGGTGCTACGCCGGAGTTGCGCAGGCTGCTTGCGCGGCTGAGCCCTGGCACGTGCTGGCCCTGTGCTGGTGACCGCCCCGGCAAGGTCATCATCGCTTCGGGCTGCGGCTTCTGGGAGATCGACGGCCTCTGGCTGACGCCGGCCGATATCATAGCTCTCTGCCAAAACCGTTCCCCTGTGTATGCGGGCGACGAACCCGGATGTGTGTTGCTCCGGGGCGCGATGCCCCGCGGGCTAATCGACTGGGACGTCATATCCGCCGCCAGCGAGGTAGGCTGCCAGCTCGTCGTCGAAGAGACCTCGCCCCCGACGGCCTATGATATCGCACGCATGGAAGCCGTTACTCGGGACTTTTACGATCAAATCGTGAGAGGCGATCCGTACCGGAAGGTAGTTTCGTACGCGACGTCTGCTCGAACCAGATGCTCGCAGAAGGAAGACTGAGTATCCCGACTGCAGATAAACGGCATAAGCCTGGAGCGATAGCACGAGGCGATGAGCGAACTTCTAACCCTGGCCACCCATGGGAGATGGCACGATTGCTATCGCAAAAGAAAATAACGAGTTCCGGCTAAAACGACGAGGCTGTCTGGGTGGTGAAAAGGGGTCAGGCGGCTCGATCGCGCACGCGCGAATGCCCGGGCTGCACAGGCGACGATTGCTGATCCTTTTACTGTTAATCTCGCCGTCTAAAGCTTTATATATCGTTACGGCAAGGTGCGGAAGTATCCAGACATACGTTATATTCTGTCGCACGCCGGAGGCACCGTCCCGTATCTGGTCGGAAGGGTGAAGATGGCTATCGGGCTCGGGACGCGGTTTAAAGAAGCGATGCCCGACGGGCTGGAGTCATGTCTGAAAAGGTTCTACTACGATACGGCGATTTCGGCATTCTCTTACGCTTTCGCACCGCTCGATGAGCTGGCCGGAAGCTCGCGGATCGTGTTCGGAACCGACTATCCTTTCGTCCCGTCGGCTGGAGTGCCCATTACCATCAACGGCTTACGAAACTACGCTGGCTTCGATGCGCACGACGTGGCGGCCATCGAGCGCTTGAACATCGCAAGCCTGTTCCCCCGTCTGAGCCGGGACTGAGGTATCATCCGAGCGCTCGAGGGTCCTGATAGCGATGTTTTCAACAATAACCAGCCGGCCGCCGTTGCCGGCAGAAGCCTTATATAGTAAAATTGACCATAGGACTAATTTAGACCAGTGGTCAAAAATGTAACCATGGTCAAAAACCAGGTGATCAAGGTGACCGTTGCAGAGAGGCGAGAGCGCGAGCGGGAACAGAGGCGGGAAGAGATCATCAACGCAGCAGAGAAGCTGTTCTTTTCCCGGGGCTACGACAGCGTGACGATGAGCGACATCGCAGCGGAGGCCGAGGTGCCCAAGTCGCTCCTGTATTACTATTTCAAGGACAAGGAATCCCTGTTCTTCGTCATCGTCCTGCGGGCGGCCCGGATCTTCGACCGGCTGATGATCGAGCGTGCGGACCGGGAGACCACGGGCGTGGCCAAGCTGCGCGCGCTCGGCACCGCGCTCTTCGAGTTCTCAGTACAGTACCCGGACTACTACGACGTGTACTTCTACTCCGGTTCGCAGCGGTTCCGCAAGTTCAACGAGGAATATGGCCCCGAGATCATGGCCCTCGGCTCCAGAACCATGGAGATCAGCATCGCGGCCGCAAAGCTGGGGCTGGAGGACGGCACCCTACGGCAAGGCCTGAATCCTGTAGAAGTAGCCGTTTTCCTTGCCCGGACGAGCGAGGGCATTGTCAAGACGAACCCGGGAATCCAGCAGCTGCTCGAGAGCCAGGGCATCAGCCGGGAACAGTTCATGAAGGACTCGGTCGCTTTCCTGGAGCAGGCGATCAGGAGCGTCACGACGGACAGGTAATCCGATAGCAGGGGAACCGGCCATTCGTGATGTTTTGTACGACAGTACGGCTAGTGGACACTATGGAAAAACGACCGGATCGACATTCACCGGTCCACAGCGATGAGGAATCTCGATGAAATCGACAACAGCCAAGTCAAATTCGAACGCAGCCCCGAACGAGCTGCTGATCAAGAACGGGGTCGTGTACGACCCGATGCACAGTATCAATGGCGACATCAAGGACATCGCCGTGCGGAACGGCAAGATCGTCGAGGCGTCCCGGTTGACTACCGGCGCGAAGGTGATCGACGCGAAGGGCAAGGTCGTTATGGCGGGCGGCGTCGACCCGCACGCCCACGTTGCGGGTGCCAAGGTCAACGTCGGCCGGATGTTCCGGCCCGAGGACAAGCTCCACGACGGGAATATGGTCCGCCGGTCGAATCTGTTACGGTCTGGCGGCGGGTTCTCCGTGCCTTCGACCTTCGCCACCGCGTACCGGTATGCGAAGCTGGGCTACACGATGTCGAACGAGGCTGCCATGCCGCCACTGCTGGCCAGGCATACCCACGAGGAGATTCACGACACCCCGATTCTGGACCAGTCGGCGTTCACGCTGCTGGGCAACAACTGGCTTGTCATGGAGTACATCAAGAAGGGACAGAAGGAGAACCTGGACGCGTTCGTCGCCTGGATGCTCAAGGCGACCAAAGGCTACGCCGTAAAAATCGTGAACCCCGGCGGGACCGAGGCCTGGCACTGGGGCAAAAACTGTACGGATCTCGACGATCCGGTCCCCTACTTCGACGTCACGCCGGAGGAGATCATCAAGGGCTTGTGCGAAGCGAACGAGCGGCTGGAGCTCCCGCACTCGATCCACCTTCATGGCAACAATATTGGCCACCCGGGCAACTATACCACGTTCCTGAAGACGCTGTCTCTGACCGAGGGCATCCGGACTTGCAAGAAGTCCGGCAGGGCCCAGAACCTGCACGCCACGCACGTGCTGTTCTACGCGAACGGAGGCACGTCCTGGAAGGACTACGAGTCCAGGGCCGACAAGGTCGCCGACTACGTAAACGGCCATGACCACCTTACTATCGATGTAGGCTTCGTCACCCTCGACGAGACCACGACGATGACCGCGGATGGGCCCCATGAGTTCAGCCTCCATGGAACCAACCGCCTGAAGTGGGGCAACTGCGACGTCGAGCTGGAGACAGGCTCGGGCATCGTGCCTTTCATCTACAGCCCCCAGTCGCACGCCCACGGCATCATGTGGGCGATAGGCCTGGAGCTCGCGCTGCTGGTCAAAGACCCGATGAAGTGCTTCATGACGACCGACCACCCGAACGGCGGGCCGTTCACCCGGTATCCCGTCATCATCAGCTGGCTCATGAGCAAGAAGGCGCGGGACGAGAAGCTGGCCACGCTGCACCGATGGGTGCCCGAACGGACCGGGCTCGGGTCCATTGGCCGGGAGATGACTCTCTACGACATCGCCGGCATGACTAGGGCTGGCCCGGCTAAGGCACTGGGCGTCGGGAAGGCCAAGGGCCATCTAGGCGTGGGCGCAGACGCCGATATATCTGTCTACGACTATAACCCGAAGACTACTGACGGCACCAGGGATCCCGGGGCTATCGTGAAGGCGTTCGAGAGCGCCGCCTATACGATCAAGTGCGGCGAGATTGTCGTCAAGGGTGGCGAGGTAGTCTCGCTGGGCCATCCCAAGAGCACCTGGTGGACCGACGCCGACGGATTCAACAACAAGGAGGTCGCCGGTGACATCGTGGAGAAGTTCCTCAAATACTACTCGCTCCGGCTGAACAACTACCCGGTACAGGACGTGTATGCTCCGCACCAGACGGTCGTGAAGGCGGGGCCGAATGCCTGAGCAGCAAGCCTGTCATGAGAGGCAGGACGCAGAAGCACGGGTGGTCGCGGAAAGCGATGACAGCATTGGCATCGCCGACCTGGAGGACATAATCCTGGACTCCATCAGAGAACGGCTCGGCATCCCACCGGGCGGGGACATCGGCATCGCTGACCTCAACCGGGCTGGCCTGCTGGACGGAGCGTCCGGCGATCTTCCCTATCTCCTGCCTGTGCCGCCGGTCCCGGGACGGGAATCGCAGGAGTGCGCCCGGACGATCGAGGCCCTCTGGCAATTCCACCACGCCGGGCTATGAGGCGTCGATCGCCAGCCAGCGCTGAACGGCGGCGTTGACGCTTTTCGTATTGTCGGTTGTCGTAATGGCCCTGATCCGGGGGCGGTTCTTTTCTTCCAGCTAAATCTTTATATAAGGTAGAGCCGCCAATGATTATCGAAAGGCCTGCGGATGGCACGGGTGAAAAAGCGATGACGCTATCGGACTGGAAGGAACGGGAGAAGGAACAGCGGCGTAACGACATCCTCGACGCCGCCATGAAGCTGTTCTACGCGAAGGGCTATGATGAGGTTTCGATGAGTGATATCGCCGCGCGGGTCGGCATCAAGAAGCCCACGCTTTACCTTTATTTCACGAACAAGGAAGCCCTTTTCTTCGCCATCGTCGCGCGTGCGGCGCGGCTCCGAAACCCCCTGATCCGAGACGCGGTCGCCAAATGCAAGACGGGCGACGAGAAGATCAAGGCGTCTGCGCGCGTATCCGTCGAGTTCTACGCGAAGTACCCCGAATATTCATGGGCGGACTACTTTTTCCGCTCCGGCCGATTCGACCTCGAAGACGCCGAGAACGAAGACATCAAAGCTATCTTGGACCTGCAGTGGGAGCATTACGAGATCCTGCGCGACGTCATTCGCTTCGGCATGGACGAGGGGACCTACGTGCCTGATGCCGACCCGCTGTCGATGGCGGTTATGCTCACCCTGGTCGCCGAGAACACGTTCAACCTGCGGCCTGATTATAAGTACATGCTGGAACGTGGGGGCGTTGGTCTCGATAAGTTCGCTGCAGACGTCGATCGCCTCGCGAGGCGCGCCGTCATGACCCGCGACCAGTTCGACGCACTGGACCACCCTGGCAGGCGCGCGGTCATAGCGAAGGACTACGTGCAGAGCCATAAGCCCCGGAAATAGTCCGTACTGATTTTACCATAAGGCACATTTCGGTTACTATACCAGGCGATCGGGTATATTTTGCAAACGTTTAAATATCAATATGACTATTGGTCATCTACATGACCATAGGTCATAATAATGTCGTATAAACATATTAATGACTACTGGTAACAAGGCGGCGCTGCCGTCGTCGACAGGTGAAAGCCCAATGAAAATGCCCAAAAAGTTGAGGACGTATTGTCCGTTCTGTAAACGCCACCAGGAGCATGAGATCGAGAAAGTCCGGAAGGGGAAGCCATCCACGATGCACCGGATCGACCGGCAAAAGCGACGATCGTTCGGCATCGGCAACCGGGGCAAGTTCTCGAAACGGCCGGGCAGCGAGAAGCCCACCCCGCGGGTGAACCTGCGGTACCGGTGCCTCGCGTGCAAGAAGGCCCACATCAGGCCGGGTTTCCGGGTAAGGGTGCTGGAGCTGGTCGAAGAGTAACCTCATGGAGAAATAACGATGGAAATTGCTCAATATCATCCGTTCGTTTCCGCCGAGGCGGAGATGGTGAACCAGAAAGTGCTGGAATTCTTGCTGCAGCAGTGAGGCACCGGGAAACCTGACGCTGGCATGCCGATGTTCATGGCGATGGATCTCGGCTTCATCGTCATGGCATTTCTCGTCTGGGGCATTGGCGATGGCATTGGGGACTACATATATCGCAAGAAGTTGCTGTCGATCCGGGTGATCATCATGATCGGCATGTCGTTGCTGGCGGTTTCCACAGTGGCATTACTGGCCTTCGACGTGTCCACGTCCATCTGGGTCGGCGCGGGTATCCTCTGCATCCGCGCATTTGCCATGAGCCTGACCATCCAGCCGCTGCTCTTCGAGATGCTGGCGACACTGACCCCGCAGGAGATGCCTGACGGCAACACGCTCTTCAACGTAACACAGCGGCTGAGCGGATCGGTCGGCATATCGGCGCTGGCGACCATCTTCCAGACACAGGACGCCATATATGTCGCCGACGCCCTGCGTGGCTACCATGTAAACGCCGGCGCCATGCACATCGAGCAGGGCGCTTCAGCTATATCG
>JAEZKS010000298.1 GCA_023436075.1 Methanobacteriota archaeon | reverse complement strand
GCCCGGTCCTGGCCCGGAAGATGATCCGGGAAAAGTTCGGAGTCGACCCGGACACCGTGGTCAAGGAAGAGATCGACAAGGGTCAGTTCATCATCAAGATGGCTGACGGCAGCCACAAGGGCATCTCCATCGACGAGCTCGAGGAGAGCGGCTACGGACGGCGCAGCAACTGCCGCCGGTGCAAGGTCAAGGTCCCCCGCCAGGCGGACATCGCCTGCGGCAACTGGGGCGTCATCGGCGACAAGGCCGGCAAGGTCACGTTCGTCGAAGTCTGCAGCGACAAGGGCGCCGACCTCATCACCAAGGCAGCGGCAGCCAAGAAGATCGCCGTAGAGCCGGCCAACCCCAAGGGCGTCGAGATCAGGGCGAAAGTCGAGGCCTCGATGTACAAGCTGGCCGACAAGTGGCGCAAGAAGGACTTCGCCGAGCTCTCCCCCGTCCTGTGGGAGACCATCAAGACGGAGACCGCACGGTGCACCAAGTGCTACGCGTGCATCGACAAGTGCCCGGTCTGCTTCCCGGTCGAAGACAAGTTCAAGAACGGTGGCACCACCATGGTTCGCCCGGGCACTCTACCGGTCGACCCGATGTTCCACCTGCGACGCTTCGCGCACATTTCGGACTCCTGCATCAACTGCGGACAGTGCGAAGAATGCTGCCCGATGGAAATACCGCTGGCGCTCTTCTCCCACGCCATCCGCACGGAGGAAGACGCCTTCTTCGAGCCGAAGCTCGGGAAAGCAGCGTACACGAACTAAAGTCCGGTAATTCCCGGCAAACGGCGGGCCGTCGGTGACCCGCCGTTGACTTTTTCGGCGGTTGAGCCGCGGCCGCTCGCGCGCGTGTTTCGAATCCCGGGCACAGCCAGGCGATGGATTTTCCAGGACATGGCCCGCGACTATTGCCTGGCATCTTTTTCAGTCGTCGGAAGTATTATCGTTATCAATATCGATGAACATCTATGCCTGTCGTTAACAGATCTGCCGGACTTGCCACGGTGGAAGATGCACTGGAAGCCTTTTTAGCACATGTGCAGCCGGTATCACGGACTTATCGGGCCGAACTGGACTTCCTCGATAACCGCATCTTATCACAGGACGTGATCGCGCCGAAGGACTATCCGCACTACGACCGCTGCTACCGGGACGGGTACGCCGTGCGATCTGCCGATACGGCTGGCGGCGATGCCTTGCTGCGGCTTGTGACGACAGGACCGATAGGGCGCGGTGAGTGCCGATGGGTACACACAGGCAGCGCGCTGCCTTCTGGTGCCGATTCGGTCGTTCAGGTCGAAGATACTTCGGCTGATGCGGGCGGCATCCGTATCACGACAGAGGCGAAGCCGGGCGATTATTTCACGCCGAGGGGCAGTGCCATCAGACAGGGCGACATTGTCTTCCGTGAAGGCTTCCAGCTCAAGCCGACAAGCATCGCGATGCTGGCCACACTAGGAATGAACGCCGTAGAAGTCTACGAGAAGCCACGGGTGCTGATCATCCCTACCGGCGATGAGCTGGTCGAGCGAGGGCAGGCAGCCGGTCCGGGAGCGATCAACGAGAGCAATGGCCTGATGTGCCAGCTTTTGGTGCGAAGATATGGCGGAAAGCCGTCCGTATGGGATATCGTGCCTGACAATTGCGAAAAGCTGGAGGAGGCGATCACTGCCGGGATGGACTTCGACCTCATAGTGACTACCGGTGGCACTTCGGTTGGCGAACGGGACCTCATGCCGCAGATCGTGGCCTCGATGGGTGAAGTAGTGGTCCACGGAGTAGGCATTCGGCCTGGCCGACCCGTCGGCATGGGCTACGTATCCGGAGGCAGCCAACGGACTCCTATTGTCTTTTTGCCAGGCTTCCCTGATGCATGTGCGGTCGGCGCCATGCTCTTCGTCCAGCATGCCGTCAGGAAGCTGGGCCGGTACCCGCCGCTGCGTTATGCCTGCGAGAGCGCAGTGCTGACGACGAAGGCTTCAGGACAGCAGGCAGCACGCTCGATTGTCAAGGTCCTGCTCCGCGACGGCAAAGCGACCCCTGTGGCCACGGTAGGATCGGCCCCGGAAAAGGGCGAATATGCGTACTTCATCGTCCCCGAGGGTGGTAAAGGTTTGAAAGATGGCCAGCGCATCGACCTGTGTTTCATGGAGTAGCCCGTTACAGCGGCCATGCCCTGTAGTTCAGGTGCGTGCCTGGCATCGTCATGCCCAGCGCGCCCTGGATGAAGTCGTACGGTATCTGTTCGGCCAGGGCTTCATCAGGAGTGATGTACGTGGGCGAAGACGTGGTGCCACTGAATGCCTTATCTGTGGTACTGCGGCCTACGGTATTGCGGAGGAAACGGTCGAAGCCCGTGGTGCTCAAGGTTGACTCTTGTGTTGCCTTGAATGGTCCCGATGGTGACGTCAGGGATATTGAGAACGGCTTGTTCTGCTGGTGGTAGAAAGGCTCGCCTGGCTTGATCGATAGAGATGGCGCCGGCGAGGGCTTTTCTGCGCCATCCCCGGGCTCGTTCTTCGTGGCATTTGTGGCAGTAGGATTTCCCGCTGTCACATTTTGCCTCGTGGCGTTCGAAGCGACTGCGGTATTCCCTGCAGTCGTGCTGATCACGGTATCGTTCAAGGTGTTGTTGATGACCGGCTTGAATGTGGCCAGGTCCGCTTTACTCCTGTTGCCCGTAGTGTCGTCATGTTCCGTTGTCGTATTATTCGCCGTCTGTCGCCCTGCAGCTTGCGCAGTTCCGGTGTTCAGATCGCCCACGGGATTGCCCTTCGTCTTGTTCCCGACCGGACTCAACTCCTGCGGCGTCGATGTCAATACGTTTATGTCACTCTTAGTCATCTTCGGGAATGTCATTCCTGCGAAGATGGGCACTCCCGTCCAGAGCGGATCGCCGATCTTAGTGCCGAGGAATCCATTGCCGATGTGAACCGGGGGCACGATATCCGAAGAAGCGGTCGAATGGAAGAAGCCGGTCTCGGCGCCTACAGCCGTCAGGCTGGACGTCTGAGCCAGCCGGATTCCGCCTGGCGTCGAAGCATCGAAGGCGAAGCTTTCCGTGTCAGTACGGTCATTCGTGGCTGTATGGAACAGGTCCTGTCTGGTGACAGTCGAGAAGGTCTGGTCCTGGGCAATCACGCCCGGCGAACTGCCGACGACCAGCTCGTACATATTCTCCCTGTAAGACAGCACCTGGATCGGGATGACGAGACAGGCAATGGCAGCCAGCAGTATAGACACCGCCATATACCTGTGTAACTTGCGGAGAAGCGCAGCTATGAATGCCGGCCTGATCGTGCCCCAGGACCTCACGCCTCGATACCCTCCGTACCCGTATGAATACTGATTGAGTAAATTATTATACGTAATGGCCTTAAATTGCGGAGAAACGGGTGAACTGGCTTATTGATCGCTGAGAGTATCGGAGGTCTGCCATAAATCCGGACAATCGCCACAGGTTAGCCATGTCTGCGCTCTTTCCGCTTTTTCTCCGAAATATTCTTTTTACCGGGCAAAAGCCTGTTACGATCGTGGGGGAAATTTTTGTTGTCAGGGAAGCTTGTGGCCACATGCATGCTATTGCTTTTCGCGCTCTCGATTGTCCCGCCGGTGTTTGCTCAGGGTGCCGCGTCCGGGGAGTCGATCGGCGCATTCCAGCGAGGCCAGGCACCGGTCACTCCTGGCACCCAAGTGCCCGGTATCACCGGCGGACGCCTGGGATACTGGGAACTTGCAGGGCTGGGAGATGCGCCAGCTCCGGGAAAGTTGCCTCCCGTGCTGGACGGAGGCATGCCCTATAATCCTTTCAGCGTCTTCGGGCCTTACGGTATCTACGACCAGTACGGAATGTATGGCCCATACGGGATGTACGGGCCCGCGGGCCCGGGCTATGGGAGCGGTCTGGGGTTCAACGGATTCGGGATGCATGACCCATGGCTGCTGGTCAAGCAGCATGAGCTGGAACAGGCGCAGACTGTCGCAGGAGCTGATCAAAGCTATGGTCGGGTAAGCGAATGAAAACAGGCCCGGCAATCGTCGTTCGCCCTGTATGTTCTCCCGTGCGTGAGACCGACCGGGAGCGGTCTCTTAAATCGACCGGGAGCGGTCTCTTGTATCAGCTGCTCTGCTATGGAGTGAAGGGAAAAATAAAAATAAAAACGTTTTGAGGTATGTATTACGCATAGTGTGCGGCATGTGCCACAATAAGTGGCACAAACCAGTAACCACCTTTTTAACTCCCTGTATATGAACCTATTGATAAATTTTAAACAAAAGACAAAGTTTAACATTTACGATTGACATCATCCAGTGCCGGCATAGAACATTCCCGGTGTTGCAGACCCTGTATAAAGTTGTCGATGTTATCTGTGTTTCTACTGGGTCTTCGTTCTTTTTCTCATCTTGCCAGATGGGTTCCTGAGACGACGCAATCGCTCATCGGCTTCTCGCAGGTCAGGCTTGAGTCCGATCGCCCGTTCGAGCGAAGCAATGGCGCCATCCGTCTCTCCCTTCGTCTCCAGCAGGATACCCATCCTCAGATGGTAGAATGGGTGGGACGGCTTCAGCCGGATCGACTCGCTGACCTCGCCGATAGAGGCATCCAGCATTCCCCGGCGGTAGTACGCATCCCCCAGGCCGAAATGGGCGCATGGGTCCTCCGTGTCCAGTGTCACCAGCGCCTGGTACTCTGTCGTGGCATCCTCAAGGCGATCGCTGTCGAACAGCGATTCCGCAAGCCCTTTCCGGGCAACAGGATCGTCGGGGTCGGAATCGAGCACTCTCCGGTACTCCTCGATGGCCCCGGACAGATCGCCATTCTCTTTCAAGACTCCGGCGAGCTTCCTGGTCAGACTGGCATTCTCTGGCCTCAGCGTGCACGCCTTGCGATACATGTCCAGCGCTCCGTCAAGGTCGCCTTTCTTGTAGAGCTGATCGCCCCGTCGCGCAATGGCGTCAGCATTCTCCTGCCGGGCACTCACTCGCGTTCCTTTTTTCACGTCTTCCTTCACACTCATAAATCTACGTCCTCAGCTTAAATCGTTTTCACGGGCGTCAACGTACGGGCTGCCAGTAGACCAGGTACATGGATCGGTCAGCTTCCTCTTCTCCTGAATCTTCAGGCAGATGTGCGGATACATATTCTCGGATCATTCTCTTCTGCCGTTCGTCCAGGGAGAGAAGCATGTCGAAGTACAGGATCATATTGCGGACGACTTCCTCTCGTGGCTGTACCCGGCCTGACCGGTACATGAACGCCCGGACGCTTGGTACTCTTCCGGTCTCTAGCAGCGCATTGAATGCGAAAAAGTGGCGCTCAGCCTGCGGCCTGGGCCGCTCCCCGGTCAGCATCTCCCATAGCTGGTGCATGAACGCTGGCTGGCCGAGGCTGCCGCCGGTGGCATAGCAGCAGTGTCTGCGGCACTGGCGCTCCATCCTGAGCAGCGTCTGCGGGCTATCGACTCCGGGACAAAAAGCGGAAAAGACGAGGTCATATTTCTTGCGGCCCCGATAGCTCTCCCAGTCCGAGCATACGGTGCGTATGTTGTCGATGCCCCGTTTGGCAGCCTCTCCGGCCAGCCGGTCGAGCATGCCATGCGAGACGTCGAGCGCCGTCACTGACCGGGCAGTCTTTGCCATGGGAAGCGTGTAGACCCCCGGACCGCAGCCGATCTCCAGCACGTCGTCCCCAGGCGTCAGCAATCCCTCTCTGGTCATGAACCCTGTGACCGCCTCCCGCAGCGATCCGTCCTCCGAGATCTGTTTTCCGTAGCTCGCCGATCGCTGATCCCAGTACTGCCGCCAGCGATCAGCGTTCGCAGGGTGAGCGACATGAAGC
>JAEZKS010000278.1 GCA_023436075.1 Methanobacteriota archaeon | reverse complement strand
ATCCTGATGAGTGCCAGCGGACAGGGCGCCAACGATCCGGCGCTGTATAACCAGTCAGGCACTGATGCCAGCGGCCAGAACGTGGTAATCCCGCTGTCGAGCATAACCGATACGAACTTCCACTTCTACTCGTTCGACTCCGGCGGCGTGAGCATCAAGTACTTCATCGTCAAGGACGCCAGCGGCAACATCCACACCGCATTCGACGCCTGCGACGTCTGCTATGCGGCCAAAAGGGGCTATCGGCAGTCCGGAGACTACGCGAAGTGTAACAACTGTGGCAAGACTTTCGCCATCGCGGGCATCGGCACTAAGAACACTGCCGGCGGCTGCTGGCCTGGCTACCTGCAGCACACCATCGAGGGCGACAACATCGTGATTAAGAGCACAGACCTGGAGACTGGTAAGTACCGGTTCGAATGATGCTCCGGGTCCGGGCATAAATGCAACCCCCTAAAACAATAAGCAAAAGGCTCCAAAAATCGGCCAGTCGGTCGTCGACCGGCTGGCTCATGAGCTTTTCGCAATGAAAATATTTTCGGAATAATGTCGTTGTAAACAGATCTTGAGGTATAAAAACGATGACAACTTCTATCGGCCGCTTCCTGAAAGGGATAGAGACATCCATTTATCTGATCGTCGTCTTCTTCCTGCTGATCATGGTCATCCTGACCCTGTGGCTGGTCGTGAACGACCTGTTGCCAGCCTTGCAGGGTCCATATGACATCCATCTCATTCACAACGCGCTGAACAACCTGCTGCTTACGTTTATCCTCGCAGAGTTGATCCAGATCGTCATCGTCTACATGCAGAAGAAGCATCTGGATACATTGCTTCTCCTCGCGACCGGCCTGACGGCGATGATCCGGCACGTGCTGGTTTTCGGAGTGGAGCCCATCGCATGGGAAGAAATGGTCGTCGCTGCCTTGCTAATCGGGATCACCGCCTCGCTGATGATCGCGATCGAATATCTTGGGATCCGCCAGGCCAGGGTCAATCCTCCGGAAAAGCAAGGCCCAGGCTGAACAATCTGACCACGGAGATCATGGCAATGCGAGCTTCGAGGAAGAAATAATTAATCATGGTCGCATGTTGCCTTAATGAAAAAGTTAAGATACGATAAAACGATGTAATCCGGGATACAAGCGTAGTACCGCAGCGGTCGCGGGATATTCGTGTCCACCTCGCGGAAACGTCCCGGAGCCTGAGTAGAATGACCAAGCGAAAATTAATACCTGCGTTGCACTACCGGATATTGACTCCCCTGATCGATCCCTTCCTGAACGTGCTCATGAAAGGTGCCTACGTAAAATCCCGGCTCATCGATGGGCTCGATCTCAAGGGCGGCGAGCGGGTGCTCGACTTCGGCTGCGGCACTGGCACGCTCGCCCTGATGATTAAAAAGGCAAAGCCTGACTGCGCTGTCACAGGGATCGACATCGATCCGCAGGCGCTGGGCATCGCCCGCGACAGAGCCCTCGATCTCGGAATCACTTTCGTGGAGTACGATGGGGCCACGCTGCCCTTCGCCGACCGGAGCTTCGACCGGGCCGTCACCAGCTTCGTCTTACACCACCTGTCGGCCACGGAAAAGGCTGTGGCGCTTAAAGAGATTTATCGCGTGCTGGACCAGGACGGCGAGTTGCACGTCCTGGACATCGGCGTCCCCGGGTCCGGCTACGCGAGGCTTGTCAGCTCGCTGCTAAAGCGCCTTGAGCCTGTCGAAGACAATCTGCTCGGCAAAATACCGGAATACCTGTCAGGGGCCGGGTTTGTGCACGCAGGCGCATTGCATTCGGAAAATACCCTGCTCGGCACGGTTGCGTTTTACGTGGCAAAGAAACCATAGGAATGAATAGCCCTATTCAGAAGATGTAAACATCATACCTGTACAAAGGCTTAAAAATAGAAAGATGGAGCTATTCGAAGAGCACGACATGGCATGTGATGCCTGGCAACGGTTCGTAGCTCGTATTTTTTATCGCTCGCCTGGTCTTCTCAGTGACATCGCCCTCCGCTGAGAATGAACGCCCCGATCAAAACCAAAGCGATGATCGCCAGCACGATATATTCGCGCTTTATCTCCATTTGACACCTCCTTCGATCAATGACGGCCGTCCATCTCGAAGTCTCGTCGCTCATAGACGGCGATTCTGGTACGGCTTTACATGAAATTTTCCCAGTTGCATAGCTGCTTTATCATCTTAACCGCTTATATTGCTCAGTTTAAAGTTGCATAGCTACTTTTCAGGCAGGAAGCTTAACCCGGTTCATTAAGCCATAGTCTGGTTACGCGATCAGGGCGCCCATTTCTCGATATTCTCGCATCTATTATGGGGCTGAATTTTGAGAGGCAATGTCTGGGATGGAAAATGTTAGCTGGTACAGTCCTTTCCCCATCTGGCTACCAATGGCCAGCATTTAAGTCCCTGATAGGGCAGCCTGGATAGTCGCCCCGGAGCAACGGTATGGCCGTATGTGATCACATGAGCTGGGAGGCAACGTAATAGCAGGCAATGGTATGAGAGCCGGCAGCGAGGGAAAAAGGACGGTCTGGCAATCTTCGTCGGCGCAGCAGTTCTAATCGTCATTATCCTTGCCCTGGCCTTATGGTTCATCATGCTGAATGACCGCCAGGGCGAAAACGAGGCGGTGTACAACCAATCGATCAACAATACGGCAAACGAGAGTGTGTTGATACCGCTTGCGAACATTACGGATACCAGCTTCCACTTTTACACCTACGACTCAAACGGCACATCTGTCAGGTATATCGTCGTTAAGGACGTCAACGGCACCGTGCACACCGGATTCGACGCATGTAACGAGTGCGCCCCGGCCAGGCTCGGCTATAGCCAGGTCGGCGACTACGCAAAGTGCAACAACTGCGAGAAGCTCCTGCCGATTGCAGGGATCGGCACAGATAACATCAACGGCGGGTGCTGGCCTGGATACCTTCCCCACGAGATCGATGGCGACAATATCTTCATAAAAAAGTCAGAGCTGGATAGAGGAAAGCACTACTTCGAATGACTCCGGCCCTTCCCCTTCAGGTTGGCGCGACCGTAGGTTCCCTCAGGCTATCAACGTAGGTCTGGTGTCTGGACCAGCTTGTTCCGGTATGCCTTGAGCTCTTCGACGGTCCAGGTCAGGTGCTCCTGCATGTATTCCCTGGATTCATCTGGCCTCTCCACGTCCATAAGTTCGTGAATGAGGAATAGTTTCAGGTTTAGGCTTCCGTCGCACATAAAAACAAGTGAACTTCAATGTTCTAAAACGCTTTAGATTCAGGCAAAACGCCGATAATCAGGCCTAATTTTTTAAACGAAAGATAATTAATGACAGTAATAAACAAATCGACGTCATCGTAAATGCAATTCGGATGAATATTGCCTAAATCGTATCTTTCTTCATCTACCGGGTGTATGAGTTGGTCGTTTGAAAATCCCTGCAACGGGAATCGAATCGAAATAACCTGGAGAAGTCAACGGAGGAGAACTAAATGATCGTGGCTAACAACATTACCGAGCTCATAGGGAGAACCCCCATGGTCAGGGTTAACAAGCTCATTAAGCCGGGCGCTGCGAAAGTGTACGCCAAGCTGGAATTCATGAACCCCGGCGGGAGCATCAAGGACCGGGTCGGCCTTTCCATGATCGAGGCTGCGGAAAAGGAGGGCAAGATCAAGCCCGGGTACACGATCATCGAGCCCACGTCGGGCAACACTGGCGTCGGACTGGCGCTGACGTCGGCTGTCAAGGGCTACAAGGCCATCTTCACACTGCCCGACAAGATGAGCAAGGACAAGATCGACCTGCTCAAGGCGTTCGGAGCAAGAGTCATCGTCACGCCGACCGCCGTGACCCCGGACAACCCGGCCAATAACGTGCGGGTGGCAGAGCGGCTGGCTAAGGAAATGCCCGACGCTTTCATGCCCAACCAGTACTTCAACCAGGCGAATCCCGCAGCCCACTACCGGACGACAGGCCCGGAGATCTGGGAACAGACCGGCGGCAAGATCGACGTCCTGGTGGCCGGGATGGGCACAGGCGGCACCATCACAGGCATCGGGCGCTATCTCAAGGAAAAGAACCCGAACGTCAGGGTCGTCGGCGTCGACCCGGAGGGCTCGATGTTCCACCACGAGTTCTACGGGACGAAGGGCGAGATTCACACTTATAAGACGGAGGGCATAGGGGAAGACTTCATGCCGTCCGCATTAGACATGAAAGTCGTGGACGAGATCATCGTCGTGGGCGACAAGGATGCTTTTCTGACCACGAGGCGGCTGGCCCGAGAAGAGGGCATATTTGCCGGAGGCTCGTCTGGAGCCGCCATTTTCGCCGCCGCACAGGTTGCAGAGCGGCTCGGCCCGGACAAGATCATCGTGGTCATTCTTCCGGATACCGGAAGAAATTACATCAACCGGATATACTCCGACGAATGGATGACAGAGAACGGCTACATCGAGAGCAAGGAAGACCGGATACCGGTGAGGGACATCATCGCGGCCAAGCCGCCGTCGGACCGGGAGATCATCTCTGTCAGGCCCGAGGACGACCTGGGCAAAGCGCTGAGCATAATGAGCGAGAAGGGGATCTCACAGTTGCCCGTTCTCATGGACGGCGCCCAGGTCGGGAGCATCCGGGAGATCACTATCATGAAAAAGCTCAGGAGCAAAGAGGCTACAGTCGGACAGAAAATCCGGGACATCATGGACGATCCGCTGCCCGTCGTGAACATCAACGATCGCATCCTCGACCCGTTCACGCTCCTGAAAGACAAGAACGCCGTCGTGGTCCTTGATAACAGCAAGGTGAGCGAAATCATTACGACGACTGACGTAATCCGTTACCTGACAGAGAAGTGATCTCATGAAATTCGCTACCAGGGCCATTCACGCCGGCGAAGAGCCGAAGCTCGACGATGGCGGGAGCGGCGACGTGGTCGTCCCCATCCATCTCTCGTCTACTTTCGCCCGGAGAGAAGTGGACAAACCCACGGGCGGTTACGAGTACTCTCGAAGCGGTAATCCCACCCGTGACGCGTTGGAAACCCGGCTGGCCACGCTGGAGAACGCCCGATACGGGCTGGCGTTCGGCTCCGGCCTGGGCGCAGAGACGACGGTGCTGTTATCCCTGTTGAAGAAGGGTGATCACGTGATTGGCTTCGACGACCTGTACGGCGGCACCCGGCGGCTCTTCAGTCGGACGATCGCTAACTTCGGGATTGATTTCTCCTATGTCGACGCGAGGTACCCGGAGAAGATCGAGGCTGCCATCCGGCCAGAAACGAAGATGATCTGGCTCGAAAGCCCGACTAACCCTTTGTTGAAACTATGCGACATCACGGCTATCTCTCGCATCGCGAAGGCGCGGGGCATAGTGACGGTCGGCGATAACACCTTCATGAGCCCGTTCTTCCAGAACCCGCTCGACCTCGGAGCAGACATCGTGC
>JAEZKS010000258.1 GCA_023436075.1 Methanobacteriota archaeon | reverse complement strand
GGGCGATGTCTCCCGCGCCTGCGAGCACCTCGGCCTGCCGTTGCTGGCCATGATGTACCCGAGGGGCAAGAACATCCACAACCAGTACGATCCGGAACTGATCGCCCACGCCTGCCGCATAGGCGCGGAAATGGGCGCCGACATCATCAAGACGAACTATACCGGCGACCAGGACACGTTCCGGGAGGTCGTCAAAGGCTGTCCTGTACCTATCATCATCGCCGGCGGAATGAAGACCGGCTCGGACAGGGAACTGCTCGACAAGATCAAGGGCGCCGTCGACTCGGGCGCATGTGGCGTCGCAGTAGGCCGAAACGTATTCATGCACGATGACCCGCCGACGATGGTTCGCCGCATCTGCGGCGTCGTCCACGAGGGACTCAGCCCCGCAGAAGCATTAAAAAGGTATACAAATACGGAGAAGCGCCTGAACATAAAAACGATTTGAAACTGAAATGTTTCAGGGCTTGACGTTATTTATAAACTCGATAACCTCGATAGTATTCTGTTCTCCGGAGCTCATGTCCTTGACCGTGACCTTCCCCTCAGCCATCTCCCTTTCGCCGAGGATTAAAACGTTCCGTGCGCCGATCGCATTGGCATACTTCATCTGGTTCGAGAAGTTGCGCCCCTGCAAATCGAACTCGACCACGAAGCCCCTCTCCCTCAACGATTGTGCAATGAAGACTACAGTCTCCTGAAACTCAGGCTTAAAAGCGACGATACAATAATCCGTGCAAATGGACTCCTTCGGCCAGACTCCAGCCCGCCGCATCAGGATCTCCAGCACTGCGTCGCCCATGCCGAACCCGACCGCAGGCATCGGTTCCCCGCCGAACAACTCGACGATTTTATCATAGCGCCCGCCGCCGAATATGGCCCGCAGTTCTCCCTTGACATCAAAGCATTCGAACACGGTGGCCGTATAGTATGCAAGGCCCCGGATGATAGAAGGATCGAACTCGCAGAACTGGGCCATGTTGTACATCGTCATCAGCTCGGCCAGTTTCTCCAGGTTCTCCAGGCCTTCCTTCGCGCCGGGGGATTCGACGTACTTCGATGCCATTTGCCTGAGCATCGGCATTGCCTCGGCCAACGGCCCTCTCGTCTCAAGGATCGCTTCGAGCTCGCCGACCTGGAAGTCATCCATGCCGGCACCGTACAGCATTTTCTTGAACTCCTCGCCGGTGATCTTGCCACGCTTGTCGATGGCGGCAAAGATTGGTCCCGGGTTGGAAAAGCCCATGGCTTCGAGGATGCCCTGCATGAGCCGGCGGTCGCTGATCTTGAAGATGAACTGGCCCTGCAGATCGAGGCTTAACATCAGGTCGATGCCGACGGCGAGCACTTCCGCGTCGGCCTCCGGCCCTTTGACGCCGTAGATGTCGACGTTGAGCTGGTAAAACTCCCGTAGCCTGCCTGACTGGGGCTCCTCATAGCGCCACATCTTGGGCATGGAGAACCACTTGATCGGCAGACGTAGTGTCTTGGCCCGCTCGACTACCATGCGGGCAACAGTCGGCGTAAGCTCAGGGATAAGGGTGATCTCTCGATCAGCCTTATCCTTGAAAGAGAAAGTCTGGTTGACGATCTCCTCGCCGCTCTTGACCTTGAACAATTCCAGCGACTCGACGCTCGGCGTATCCACTTCACGGAAGCCATAGCGGCGCACGACACAGAAGATTTTATCCATGAACACCCGTCGTGCGGCCATCTCTTCCGGGAAGAAGTCCCGAAAGCCTTTGAGAGACTGGAATCTTGCCATGATGATCACGATGTTTTCACAAATCTGTTATGCTAAGTTCACTATCTACACAAACGAACGGATATTTAAATTTTTATACCAATACCCAAAATTCGATATTAGTAAGTTCATTCTTTATTTAATAAACTCCAGGCCTTTAATAAATTCAAACCCCTCTTTGCCTTGATATACATACAACAATTTTTCAAAATCGCTCTTCAGTTGCTTCGAAGCACAAATATCATCTCTGCCCTGCTTTTTCATATTCTGTATCATCCTCTTTTTCACAAGGCGATCGATGGCATCGGCAGCCTGATCATACCGCCGATCTGGAGCACCTTTTACTGCATCACGTCTATAGAGATGTTTATCACACCACCAGCTGTGATATGTCAACTTCCATATGATAAATACCTCAAATCTATCATTTGCAATTTCCATTATATCCATAACATTGCTCACTTATATTCCTCATTGTGAAACTAGTGACCTTACTTTATTACAATAATTAGTACAAAAGTTTAACCAATGTACATATAAATTTACATAGTGTACAATTAACTTTATAAATAATAAAGATCATACGAGAAAGTATGGCTTTAAGTCATTTTTTAGGAGACACATCTGAAATAAAACTAATCGATTTCTTTCTTGGCGATGGCGGTAATTCGTACAACATTTCAGAATTAAATGAGCAAACAGGGCTTTCAAGAGTCACTCTGGCAAAGAAGATACCGGAACTGATACAAAACAAAATACTTGAAGTTGACCAGAAAGCGGGGGGCGTCAAGACATTTAGACTGACAAAATCGAAGATCGTTGACCTGATGGCTGCAGCTGTATTAATAAACAGTTTTGATATGGCAGACGAACCATTAAGCGAAGAGGAGAAATTACAAACAATAAAGAACTCGTTGGATTTCGAAGAAACGTCA
The DNA here is from genome assembly GCA_023436075.1 of Methanobacteriota archaeon. Classification (GTDB taxonomy): domain Archaea; phylum Halobacteriota; class Methanocellia; order Methanocellales; family Methanocellaceae; genus Methanocella_A. Next base: position 1,421 of record JAEZKS010000258.1, on the reverse strand, counting down.
GGAGAAACCTTATCGGTATCAGGCTATAGGGTACCTGGAAAAACTGTGATAATAATTGATGAGCCGGAGGCTCATCAATAAATTTTTCTAAGTAGTATAAGATGCGTTTATGTCCACGTATTTATGCGTCAGGTCACAACCCCATGCCGTCGCGCTCGCGTTGCCAAGCTCTAAATCGACAGTAACATATAGTGTATCATTGCCCATGATCTTCTTGGCGAGAGCAAGCGTCGCGTCATCGCTCTTCGGCCACCCGGCGTCGACAAGCTTGACAGACTCCTTCCCGTCCGAGAATGCCAGCGTGACCTTCGCAGGCTCCATGTCGGCAGACGAATACCCGACCGCGCAGACCGCACGTCCCCAGTTCGGATCAGTACCGTAAACCGCGCTCTTGAACAGCGGCGACCTCACGACGGCCTTTGCGGCTTTCCGGGCATCTTCGACAGTCTTAGCGCATTTTACAGTGCACTCGATGAGCTTGGTAGCGCCTTCGCCATCACGAGCAACCATCTTGGCCAGCTCGATGCAGACTTTTTCCAGGCCTTCCTGGAACTTTCCTATATCGGATGGCTTGCCCGCCTTGCCTGTTGCAATAATGAACACATTGTCGTTCGTGCTTGTATCGCCGTCGACGACGATCATGTTGTACGATTTATCGACCGCTTCCTTGAGCCGCTTCTGGAGTTCCGGCTGACTGATCTCTGCATCCGTGAACAGGAATGAGAGCATGGTGCCCATGTTAGGCTCGATCATCCCGGAGCCTTTGGCGATGCCGCCGATGCGGATACCGCCTTCGATTTCCACGGCGAAGGCTTTCGGCACTAAGTCAGTGGTCATGATGGCCCGGTTGGCCTTTTCGCTGCCTTCGGGCTTATCTGTGACGTGGGAAAAAACTTCCTCGAAGTGCTCACGGTACCAGGGCATATTCATAGGTCGGCCGATGACGCCTGTCGACGACACGCCGATGGTGTGCGGGTCGACGCCTAGCTTCGTGGCCAGCATGCCGGCCATGGCGATGGCGTCGTCGATACCTTGCTGGTGAGTGAACGCGTTCGCGTTGCCGCTGTTGGCGATGATGCCGTTGAACATGGCGCCATGCTTCTTCAGGTGTTCCTGAGAAACTATTACCGGGGCTGCCTTCACCTTGTTCCGGGTGAAGACCGCGGCACAGGGGCCTTTCGCCAGCATGACGGCGAGGCCCATCTTGCCTTCCTTGATGCCCCAGGCTTTCACGCCTTTGACGGCGCAGATGCCACCCTCGATAGTTTTCACTTCTTGCCTCCTAAGCCCTTGATGATGTCGTTGCGGGCAATAATACCCACGAGTTTCTTGTTCTTGACTACTGGCAGTCGGTTGACGTTGTAACGAACCATGATGGCCGCGGCGGCTTCGACATCATTTTCAGGCGCAATGGTGAGGAC
>JAEZKS010000224.1 GCA_023436075.1 Methanobacteriota archaeon | reverse complement strand
ACAAGGTGCTGTACCTCTGCAAGTACACGATGCCCCGGGGCGGGTGGAAGATCAGGGCCGAGGTGGACGGCCGGCAGGTCTGGGGCGACACCATCCCCATCTTCCGGAAAAACATCCCTAAGAAGCTGGAAGAGATCGCTGTCAGGGTGTCGAAGTGCGTCGGCGACGGGCTCTACGGGCTCGACGTCAAGGAGGTCGACGGCGAGTTCTACGTCATCGAGATCAATGACAACCCGAGCTTTTACCACGGCCTGGAAGACGCCAAAGACCGGGACCTGTACGAGAAGATCATCGACCGTCTCGTGTCCGGGAGACAGGTAAAGCCCGGCACGTACAAGATCGACGATGGCGTGTCATTTTAGCGAAAACAGCATTTCAGAATGCGGCTAAAAACAGTGCGGGGTGATGATAACGGTTGCGAATCATCCTGTCCGCATAGATGCCGGAATTGCGGCCTGCCTAAAATAGCAGGCCGAGCAGCCGGAACGCGACGCCACCGATCACGATCGCCATCACGATCTCCGCCAGAGTCATCTTGAGCGCAGACTTCCACCCGAACTCAGATGCCAGCGCCAGGATCACAGACAGGCACGGGATGTATATCATCGTGACCAGCGCCAGCACGATCAGTTGCACCGGCGTCATGATCGTCCCGAACTCTGTAGTGCCAAAGAGAACGGCCAGCATCAGGATGGTCATTTCCTTGCGCACAATGCCGAAGATCAGCAGGATGCCGACTGCCGCCGGCAGTCCCAGCCACAGAGTGGTCACCGGGCTCAGCAGGTCGTTGACCGGGTCGAGCAGTCCGTACGCGTACAGCGCCTGGACGGCAGCACTGCCGATGATGTACGCCGGGAACACGACCGAGATGAGAGACTTCGTCCGGGCCCAAGTCTGCTTCAGGATCACGCGCAGCGAGGGCACATGGTACTCGGCCATCTCCATGATCAGCCCGACCGACTCGCCGGGCATGGCCCGGTATGCGACTCTTCCCACGGCCAGGATCAGGATGATGTCGAAGACGTACAGTGCCAGCGCCCACCAGATGTTCACGAAGGCAGCCACCAGCCCCAGGATGACTACGGTACGGGCGGTGCACGGCACCAGCGTGACCAGGAAAGCGGCCAGCTTCTTCTGCTTGGGCGTCTCCATGATCCGGCACGAGTAGCATGCCGGCACGTTGCAGCCATAGCCCAGGATGAGCGGGATAATCGCCTTGCCGTGCAGGCCCAGCTTGTGCATGCCCCGGTCAAGCATGACCGAGATGCGGGTCAGGTAGCCCGAGTCCTCGATGATCGCCAGGATCAGGTAGAACGGCAGCACGTATGGGATCACTAACGTCACCCCGGCCACGAAGCCGGTGAAGGCGCCGTTCCATAGTATCTGCCAGATCGGCCCCGAGATCACGGGCTCGTACTGCTCGATGGCGGTCAGGGCATCCGACAGGAGAGTCGAGATCTGGGCGCCGATCACGAATGTCCAGACCAGCAGACCTCCGATGACGAGGATTGCGGTCAGGTAGCCGAGCACCGGGTGCAGGGCGACGGCGTCGAGCTTTTCGGTTAGCGACTTCTTCCCGGCCTGTCCGGGCTTTGTCTCGCTGATGACCTCCCGGGCGATCCGGTCCGCCACGTGGTACCGCTCGCCGGTCATGACGATGCTGCACACTTCCCCGTGCATCTGCACCAGCTCGCCGGACAGCTTCTGCGCTGACTCGACGACCTCCGGGCTCCCCGGCGCCACGATCTTCCCGATAGCGGGATCGCACTCCAGTAGTTTAATCGCCATCCACCGTGCCGGATACCCGAAGTCCTTCCCTTCGAGCTGAGGGACCAGCTTCTCGATCCGCTCCTCGACCTCCTTCCCGTACCTGATGGCCTTCGGCGGCCTGGGCTTTTTCGCCGCCTCGACTATGGTCTTCGTAAGTCGGTCGATGCCCTTGCCCTTGATGGCCACCGTGGTGACCACCGGCACTCCCAGGATGTCTTCCAGCTTACGGGCATCGATGCTGAGGCCTTTCTTCGCCAGCAGGTCGGCCTGGTTCAGCGCCACGACCATGGGAACGCCAAGCTCGACGAGCTGCAGCGTGAAGAACAGGTTGCGCTCCAGCGCGTTGGCGTCGATCACGTTGACCACGAGATCGGGCTTCTCCAGCGCGATGAAGTCCCGGGAGACCAGCTCCTCCATCGAATAGGTGGAGAACGAGTAGATGCCAGGCAGGTCGATGATCTTGATCTTCATTCCCTGGTACAGCAGCATGCCCTCGGCTCGCTCGACGGTCTTGCCCGGCCAGTTGCCGATGATCTGGTCTACTCCGGTGAGGTGGTTGAAAATGGCACTCTTGCCTACGTTAGCGTTTCCTGCCAGTGCCACGACGAGATCAGAGTCGCCGACAGGCTTCTTCCGGGCGCCGGCGCGTTGCTGGCAGTCGTCACATCCGGCCATTTTAGTCGGCCTCCTTGATCTCCACGAAGATGTTGTCCGCGATGTCGCGGGCGATCGCCAGCCTGGTTCTCCGGACGGAGAGCTCGACCGGCCCGTCCAGCGGCGTCTTTCTTATCAGGCTTACTTCAGTCCTGAGCGTCAGCCCCAGGTCCGCGAGTCTCTGGATGACGCTGCGGTCCCCGCGCAGGAAGGCGATGATGCCAGTCTGGGACGGGTTCAGCTCGGTGACCGGCATGACATGCCGGAAGCTGCCTCCAGACACGTTTTCGCACTCCGCGCAGGTGCCCACGCCCTTGCCGCAGGGCTCGATCGGGCTGCCATGGGGACATCTCGCCGGCGCATTGAGCATCCGGCACAGCGCGTCTCCGGCCTCGTCGGACAGGGAATGTTCCATCCGGCAGGCCTCGTCGTGGACCTTCGACCTGTTGATGTGGAGCATGTCCGTCAGGAATACTTCGAGCAGGCGGTGCTTTCGCTTGATCTTCATGGCTATCTCCAGCCCACCGGGCGTCAGCGTGGCCCCCCGGTATGGCTCATAGGTCACGAGGCCTTTGTCGGCCATGCTCTTCACCGCCTCGGTAACGCTGGCCGGGGTGACCTTGAGGCACCTGGCTATGGCAGTGGTCTTCGCGCTGCCATCCTTGCCGGCGATATCGTAGATAGCCTCGAGGTATTCCTCTACTTGCTCCTGCGGCATTATATCACCGCACGTAATTAGGCTATCCTAAATTTAAATAGATTTTGGTTACCCTAAATATTTGCAGAAACGCTATATACCTTGCAGGCAATCCCGCGATCATGCTGACAGAGAGAGTAGAGGACTACCTCGAGGCTATCTACGGCATCCATAGCAGCAAAGGCTATGTCCGGGTGAAGGACGTCGCGGGCGAGCTGGGCGTGCGTTATCCGAGCGTCACCGAGATGATGAAGAAGCTCAAGGCGCTGCGCCTCGTCCACTACGAGAAGTACGGGGGCATCGTGCTCACCGAGAAGGGCGAGGAGATCGGGAGATCAGTGAAAGACCGTCATGATACGCTATGCCGGCTGCTGATCATCGCCGGCGTCCCGGCGGATGCGTCAGCAAAGGACGCGTGCGCCATGGAGCACCACCTGAGCCCCGGGTCCATCGAACAACTCAAAAAGCTGGTCGGCGCCCTGGAGGCCGACGAGGCCCGCGGTCTGCTGGGCAGACATCTCGACTAGGCTTGCCTGGTTCATCCTAACATTTCTAGGGTATCCCTTTTTCGCCTGAAGATCGTTCGGGCAGAAATTATTGCCACCTAGCTGCATCGGATAGTTTGTCGAAGCGGCATCGCAATGCCGTGGAGAGGATAACATGGGAAACAACTGTAGCGAAAAATGCGAAAACTATGGTAAGCCGGGATGCAAGTGCGCGCTGAAGGCGAAGCCATCCGCGCTGAATCCGGCAGACGAGGAGGCTCGATACGTAGAAAATGCCTCCTGATCCATGAACTTTAGCTAAGCCACTTATAGGCATAGTACACTCCAATAAACGCTGCCGCAGCGGTAAACGCTGCGCCGCCTCCGGGGCTCCTGTGCGCCACGACGTCGACACCGCAACTGTTTTACCGCGTCGCGAAGCCAGGGGCCCTAGCCGCAGCGATAAAACGACGCTTGTTTCGATATACGGAATTATGCAATGGCAGACGCCATGAAACTGCTCTTTACTTGGTATAGTATGTTGTTTCCGGCACGCCTCGATCAGTTCAGAGAGCTGATGAACATCATTGCCGGCAAAAGTGCATCGGCAGAGGCGACAGATCCAGGCCAGGTCGATCGTCCTAAAATCGCTAGGAATTATGCGAGCATGCTAAAAAATTTTGGACACTCGTTATGGCTACCTAAGCTTATTCTAAGAGAGGGATGTGAAAATGACAGAGGAAGAATACAGAAAGGAACTGGCATTGAGCGTCAGGAGCACCCGCAGGCTGCTCCACAAATTCAGAAGAGACGACAGTCGGGACGAGCTGGACTCGTTGCTTGACGGGGCCTATTCGCGTACGGACAGAGAAGACATCAGCGTGAATGACTGCATCGAGCTCCTGAACGCTCTCGCAGCGCTCCGGCGGGCCATGAACGGGGCCATAAACGGAGAAGCGGCATTGTGGGGAGACATCGAAGCTTCGAAGACGAACGTCAGAAAAACGCTCGAAATGCCCCTGCGCAACAATGCCAGGCCGGCGCTCTACCGTCCGCGCGGCAACACTAAGCTCGTACCCTCGACAGGATATACTGATCTCTTATGAACGGCCGTCATGGGATGGATGACGTCTGCCCGTGTCATGGTCAGGTACGAGATGATGACAAATAGCAGGACGACAACGTTCTACGAACACCTCATTACATGCCTTCAGGCCATTCGCTTACTTTCGCAATCGAGACAGAAGGCTTCAGAATTGCCCGGAAAACGACCTATGGTCCTGAAATAGGGTGAATCTCCTTATCCTAGCATTGTTAGGGCCGGTATATCCCGCCGAAAATCTTTTGGGGGCCTGTTATTACTACCTAAGCGCATTAAGGATATTGTAAGACGTTAGCACCTCTTATATCCGTTAATACCGGCGCCTATGCTACCAGACTTCCAGGGCAAATCCTCCGGGCGCCGGTATAACAGGATTCTGTTCTTCTGTTACTATCCTGACATGGTCATTGTACTACGCTGGATGTCAGACCAACGTCTCATCTAGGTACAGGGTAGCCTATATTTACCAGGTTACCAGGAACAGGATTGAAAATTTTTCGGGCAGGAATTATCGCCACCTAGCTGCATCGAATAGTTTATCGAAGCGGCATCGTAATGATGAAACGAATAGCACGGGAAACAACTACAGCGATAAAACGACACTTCATATCGATCTGCGATAAAGACGTTAAAGTTCGGCAGCGAACAATCGTCCGCCGGCTCAGAAAAGAATTAAGACGATCCGGCGATATGATTCCCGTTCTCAATTGCATGAGGGCACGAACACCGATAGATAGGCCATACCGAACTTTTCTAGGCTCTTTTCTGGTATCCCTAGTATATTTCGGGTAGTCGTTATTACTCCCTACCTGCATTCTCATGTCCGCAGGAAGCGATTATCGCGACCATGCCACCTCAATATTCCTGCAGAGCCAGCCGCTTCGACCGTCCGGTCGGCCGCTGGCGCAGGAAAGGTCTTATTACTATGGCGGAATCGAACAGAGATGACGCGAAAAACGGCCCGGTGTCGTACGATCATTGCATGAATTGCGACTCCACCATCCTTTCGTGTATGCTGAAGAAGATGCAGGCTGCCGTCGAGCAGAGCCCGAGCATAGTCATCATTTCCGATGCGACCGGGATCATCGAGTACGTAAACCCGAAGTTCTTGAAAGCATCCGGGTACAGGCGCGACGAGATCGTCGGGACGCACATGTACCAGGTGGCCACCGGCCATGTGGGGCAGGAGAGGATCGACGAGATCATGTCCGTGCTCAAGTCGGGGGGCGAGTGGCAGGGCGAACTCCAGAACCTGAAGAAAAGCGGGGAATCCTACTGGGTATCGACACATGTCTCTCCGTTGCGTGATGAGAGCGGAGTAATCACGCATTTCATAGACGTGGAGGAAGTCATCACCGAACACAAGCTGGCTGATGACCGGCTGATCGCATCGCTGAACGAAAAGGAAGTGCTCCTGAAAGAGATCCACCACCGGGTCAAGAACAACCTGCAGATCATATGCAGCCTGCTCAACCTCCAGTCCGGATACATCTCCGACGGGCATGACCTTGCGATATTCAGGGAATGCCAGGACCGGGTCAAATCGATGGCGATGATACACGAACTGATGTACAACTCCATGGACCTCGGCCACATCGACCTGGAGGCCTACATTCATAGCCTGCTGGACTACCTGTGGGTGTCATATGCAGTCCGGCAGACGATCGCCACGCGAGTCCGGGCGAAAAGCAAGATATATCTGAACGCGAACATGGCAGTTCCCTGCGGTCTCATCCTTAACGAGCTCATCACTAACTGCATCAAATATGCGTTCACGGGACGAGAAAAAGGGGAAATTTCAGTGGAGCTCGTGAAGACGGGCGGGACTGTCGTGATGACGGTAAGCGACAATGGCGTTGGCCTGCCGTACGACTATGATCCAGCTGATGCCGGCACCCTCGGAATGCAGCTCGTCCATGATCTCACCGCACATATCGGCGGAAGCCTGCAGATAGACCGCTCCGGGGGAACCCGGTTCAGGATCGAATTCGTAGAGAAGTAGCTGCGCCCACCGGGCCATTGTCCGGACATCCACGTGCGACCGACCAGAAGGAGTCTCACGTTTATGACCGGCAGACGTTTCCCGGGCTGGCGCCAGAAGCCGCCCCCGTGACGCCCGCTATCGTTTACTGTCTGCCTCGGCCTTCGCCAGTTTTAAAATGAAAAACTATAAGTATATACAACCCATCAAATGTGCTGGATTATCGAGCCTTATCGATTAGGCTAATCTATCGATCAGACATTGATAATGCAAATCTATCGATTAAGCTAATCAATCGATTAGAAAATACTTTCCTACAAGGAGGAATCAGTTGGCAGTAGTATATGACGTGCCGGCCACGTTGCTCATCAACAAGGCGGCACAGAAATTGAAGGAGTCCGGCAAGATCACGCCGCCCGAGTGGGCAGGCGACGTCAAGACCGGCGTGCACAGGCAGCTGCCGCCCGCACAGCCCGACTGGTGGTACACGAGATGTGCCTCCGTACTGCGGAGGATATACATCGACGGCCCCGTGGGCGTCCAGCGGCTCAGGTCGCTGTATGGCGGCAGAAGGAACAGGGGCGTACGCCCGGACAGGCACGAACGCGGCAGCGGCGCGATCATCAGGAACTCCCTGCAGCAGCTCGAGAAGGCCGGCTACGTCAAGTCCGTCAAGGAAGGCCGCGTGGTCACCCCGGCGGGCATGTCGTTCCTGGACAAAGTCGCGACCGAAATGGTCAACGAGCAGAAAGCACAGGCGTGAGATGGCAAGGCCATTTAAACAACTGAGACACAATAACTGGAGTGGAAAATTATGAGCGGCGATGAAATCAACGAGATCAGAAGGCGCAAGCTCGAAGAAATGCAGCGTGCACAGCAGGACGATATCGCCCGGGTGCAACAGCAGCAGCAGGTCGAGCAGCAGAAGGCCATGATCCTCCGCCAGATACTCACTCCGGAAGCCCGCGAGCGGCTTAACACCATCCGCATGACGCGGCCGGAATTCGTGGAGAGCGTGGAAGCGCAGCTCATCCAGCTGGCGGCATCGGGAAGGCTCGCAAAACAGATAGACGACAGGCAGCTGGTCCAGATACTGGAACAGATCCAGCCAAAGAAGCGTGACATCAGGATCACCCGCAAATGAAGGTACACGTGCTGTACAGCGGCGGCAAAGATAGTTCGCTGGCCGCGATACTGCTCGAACCGTTCTTCGATGTGGAGCTGGTCACCTGCACGTTCGGGCTGGAGAGCTCGTGGG